>MWDY01000222.1 GCA_002070755.1 Spirochaetes bacterium ADurb.Bin110
GACAGAGAGCTTAGAAAGGATCTTGCTGACCATCGCCGCGAAACAGTGTGCTTTCCCAGGAATGTCGCGAATATGTTGAATCGCCTTGTCGTATACTTAGGCTGGCACAATTATGAAAAACATTACAGGATTGCTAAGCATATCATTCTGACGCATGCTGAAGTAGCTGGTATTGAAAGAAATGCGATTTGCAAGGCTAGAGAATCACAGTTCAAAGAGCGTGCATTTCTAAGCAGAATAGGATTGTCGATTCTTGAAAGAAGGCTATGGCTTAGGAGTTTCTCAACTCCACTTAAGAGAAAAGCTGAGTACGTGCCTTTCTATGCTTATGCATGAAAAACACTCCTAGCAGATTGCCAAGCAATATACACAAGGTTTGTAGCAGTATTCTTTATTTCATAAGAAAAGCTTCATGGACATCGAAAGCATATTCTTCCATTTCGATGCGGGGACAGCCCTGCCAGCACCGGTCCCATCCTCGTACCAGGTATAAGAAATACCATAACCTGCGCTTAGCTCAAAAGGAATCTCGGCGCCAAACAACAGTGGAGGAACTGCCGGTCTCCATGAAACGCTGATGTTTCCAATGTGGTTGTAGTCATAGATGCCATCGTGGAGAAAATTCTTATCCATGTAGAGAAGCGCCTGCGTATATACGAGCCATTTGTTTACATCGCCGAAAATAACCGGGTCTCCAACATTTGAATCAGGATTATCTCCATGCCGCACAAAACTGTATTTGAGAGAAAGCCGCCAATCGCGAGCTGGCATCATATCGAGCTTGACTAAGAATTCGTCTGAGTTGGGCGGTAGATAATAGCCTAAATTTTCTCCATCTTGAGTATATGAAGTATCTACCTGTAAACGGTAATCAGGGTACCAGGTAGGATAATGTGCATACACAAAGGGCTCTATCTTGCTGTACTGCGCAGTCAGAGTTGCAAAAGACCAAAACGGAAGAGGTATCTTTGCGCCGCCCTGCAAGGCGAACATGTTGCGGGCCTTGGTAAAGAGCTCCGACAAATTCGTTATTTCCATCTCATCGGCATAGAAGGATGCGTAGAACTTGCCTATCCGTGGCACAAGGATCTGCCCATCTACTTGGACGGCAAGATTATCGAAGTCAGCGAGCTGGTTCTGATACATCACAGAGAAGAGCAATGGGGAAAAATAACCTAGCTCGAAGCGCTTGGCTCCGACAATAGTACTCGTCGCTGATATAGTGAGCCAGTCGAAAGGGAAAAGTTCCATGCGCTGAAGGCCGAGCATTTTCTGGTAAGAGAGAGCCGAGTAATAGAAATAATCGCCATCTTTTATATCGAGAACTCCATCATTATCTTTGTCGTAATATTTTATAGCGGTACTGCTTTCATTGCGGCCTTTCTGCCAATTCGTAAGAGAGCCAACAAGCCCTGAAATGGCGAAATATTTCGAAGGCCTCAGCATGGTCTCTAAGCCTACAAAAGGCCGCGCCGTGCTCGAAAGGGAAAAAGAGCCCGAACCGATTCCCCAATCCCGCCTGAATCTCGAAAGGCGCACCATAACCGAACTATCATCTGTTTCTGCCGCTATATCCTCGCGGATGTCGTAGCTCGCGGTAGGATAATCGAGGGTACCATCTGAATTACGAGGAGATCCAAACCAAATGTGGATAGCATCCCACTCCTTTGTAAATTCATAAGGCAAATAGAGATTCTGCTCGATCTTGTCAAATGTAAAGCCCGCTTCTCCCTTGAAAGAAAGCCATGACAATGGATCACCCTTAAGATATGGTACCCAGCGAGAATTGAAATGCCAAATATCCTTGAGAGCTGTAGAAGAAGAACCATCCATGAGATCATAGACGCTACCTGCATCGAGCTTCGTAGTAGTCTCTACTCGAATCCCAGCCTGAGAGACTCCTGACGAATCCTTCCATAGAGATTGCTCAAAGCCTTTGCCAGTTTTGAATTCCTCGGCGTACTTCCGAATCAGCTCTTGTTCTGTCGGCGAAAAGGTTTCCATGCTCCCCATCATGATAGCAAGAAGTTCGGCAACCTGCTGGTTCGTATAGGGCTTTACAGAAGAGAGTCTTGTAACAACTCCGCGCAGTTCCGCGGTTTCGATTACCGCATAGACAGGATGCCCAAGTTCAACCGCTAAATGCCCCTGTGCATATGCAGCCCCAGGTCCACCGCCGCTTGTAAAAAAACCTAGAATGAACAACCAAACCATTGTCATCCATATTTTGGAAAAACTAACCCTGAGATTTCTTCGGCTCATCGCTTTATCCTAAAAATCATTCTTTGATGCTCGAAACCGTATTCGAGCCGACCTTGATCACATAACCAGGAAAGATACGAACGAATGGTAGAACCAACAAGCACATACTGGTTAGCATTAAGAACTATATCATAGTGAGAGAATACGGCAGCCATAACATCTTCGAGCGAAACCCCTTCTCCATCATATTCTTTGACATTCACCGCCGCTAAGATGACATCCGCAATCTCGAAAATCTTTGTTCTATTTATATCCACAAGCGATTTTACATCTCGAGTTGGCTCTGCATGAGCTGGTACAAACCATTCCGCCTCGCTCGACTCGAGCATCGAAAGTGTCGCAAGCTCCGCTTCTATATCATACAAAAAGAAAATGTCATATTTTTCTAGAATTGGCGCTCCTGCAAGAGAATCCGCAACAAAAAATACTTTGTCGGGGGTCAAAACACCGATCATGCTGAAATAATGGCCTGGTAGAGAAATAATATGTAAGCCACGGGCGCCCTGCGAGGTGCTTGCAGGCGGCGCTCCCGATGGAGCGCTTGCGGCTATCCTTGCAGGTGAGTCCTGCGATTCCCATGTAGGCGCGCCCTCTGATGTGCTCTGCGACATACTCTGCGATGCACCAGCAGAAAGCTCCACCTTGCCGTCTTTGTCAAGTGTAAGTATACAAGGAGGCTCAAGCAGGCAATTTGCCCGCGAAGGCTGTGCCATAAGAAACTTGTTCCTCAACGCCTTCTGTGGAAAACTGCCAGACAAGAACGAGGGCTCAAGCTGTGGATAATTTAAAAAAACCGCTTCCATTTCTGTCGCCGCTATGGCACAGCCGCTCCGCCTCGATAGAAATGCATTTCCTCCACAGTGATCGGCATTAGAATGAGTGTTTATGACCATAGAGAGCTCCACACCCAGCCGCTCGCATTCTCGAAGAATTCGCCTCCCTGCATCTTCGTCGCCCCCAGAATCGATGAGAACGGCGCGATCAGCATCGCCCTGTCTGAAAACATAGAGTCCGAGATTGGTTGGCCCACGTGCAACAAAGGTATTGCCCATCAAAGGTTCAAATATAATAGCCATAGCGTATTGTTACTCTTTTTATAGTCCTAACACAAGCTTTCTATAGTTTCTGCTATCTTTAATATACATTAGTTCGATTTGCAATAAGGCGATGAAATTAAGGAATACATGAAAATATCAAGGATTAGATAAACCAAACAAAACATGGACTAAAACTCGCCAGCTTGATATAAAAAAGCCTTCGTACAATGTCGGCATCGGGGGTAGGGTTGGCCGCTGGGGTTGGGGGGATTAGCGGCACAAAACCGACACCGAACATTCGCACGAAGGCAAAGATGATTATACCAAAGATTGAAATAGGATTCAAGATTTAAGTGCAATAGACTTAGTCATCGCGATGAAGATTACTGGGCTCGAAGAAATGCCGCTCAGCTATCTTTGCACAAATTTGTCGTGCATCCGCATGATTATATAAGAAATGCAGCTTGAATAACTTTGCATAAAATTATCATGCACCAGGTCGTACGCGAGCATTATTGGCCTTGCATAAATCTGTTATTCGCCAGCCACCGTAGTCTCATTTCTTTCTCAGCAAATCCGCAAATGGATTGTATGTCATACCATCGTCCTCGCGAGGGGGCCGTGCAGCGCGCTTGTCAGATCCTTGTCTTTTTTCTGCCCGATCTTTTGAAAAGCCGTTATGTGCCACAAGCTCAGAATGCGCCATTTCCAGTTTCGGATTCGCTCTGAGCGATAAGCCTATGCGTTTGCGAACTGGATCGATGCTGATAACTGTAAAGTCCTTGATATCGCCCACCTTGAGCACTTCCATGGGATTCTTCACGAAGCGTTCTGCCATTTCAGAGACATGTATTAGAGCACTCTCTTTTATGCCGATATCGACAAAGGCACCAAAATCGACGACATTCTTCACTTTTCCTTTTACTTTTAAGCCTGGTCGAAGATCCTCGAAGCTGAGCACATTTTCCTGCATAAGAGGGGGCGGAAGATCTTCGCGCGGGTCGCGGTTTGGTTTTCTAAGTTCGGAGATGATGTCATTCAAGGTGATATCGCCAACCTCATACTTCTGTTTCAAAGTCGCCCTTTTTTCTGCTTGTGGTTCTCCACCAGACTTAACAATAGGCAGAATTTCTAAGGCAAGCGTATAGTTTTCGGGATGAACCCAGGTGTTATCGAGCTCGTTATCGCTTTCTGGTATCTTGAGAAACCCAGCGCATTGTTCGAATGTCTTCTCACCAAGGCCTGGAATCTCTTTTAACAGAGAACGATTGCGGATCACTCCACTTGCATTGCGGAACTTGACGATTTTCCTTGCCAAGCTCGCATTGATGCCCGACACATACCGCAGTAGCGAATAACTTGCGGTATTCAAATTGACACCGACCTGATTCACGACCGATCCAACAACCTCATCGAGCTGGTTTGCTAGCTTTTTCTGGTTCACATCGTGCTGATATAGCCCTACCCCGATGCTCTTTGGATCGATTTTTACAAGCTCCGAAAGTGGATCTTGCAGGCGCCGCCCTATAGATATAGCCCCGCGAATGGTTAGATCGAGAGCTGGAAATTCTTCTCGCGCAAGATCGCTCGCGGAATATACAGACGCACCATCTTCATCTACAACGGCAAAACGGCAGACAAGCTTGTTTTCCGATATAGATTCCGCTACCAGCCTCTGAACCTCATGACTTCCTGTGCCATTTCCCACCGCAATGACCGAGAGCCTATGCTTTATTACCGCTGCGGCGACATCTTTCTTGCCCTGTTCAGGCTTGGTCTCCTGGTTTATTACAAAGTAATCCAGGAATTTGCCAGTTTCGTCGAGCGCTGCACACTTCGTACCTGTCCTGATTCCTGGATCGATGCCTAGCACTCTTGTGCCGCGCAAAGGAGGCTGCATAAGAAGATTGCGCAGATTCGTGCTGAACACCTCGATAGCATGGCTTTCCGCGCTTTCGGTTAGATCTGAGCGAATCTCCCTTCGCACCGCCGGCAAGAGAAGACGGAAAAGCCCATCTATGACCGCTTCCTTGTGCTGAGCATTGGCTGGGCACACGCGCTCCAGCAGCCGCTCTTCAACGAGCTCATCGCTCACCTCGATCGACACATCGAGCTCGCCTTCTCGTTCACCTCGATTCACCGCAAGCACTCTATGATGCTTGAGGGTCGTAAGAGGCTCTCGATAATCCCAATACATCTGGTAAGTGGACTGCTCTCGTTTTTCCTCGTCCCCGATGCCCTTGACCGCAAGCTCTCCATCCTTTAGCAGCACATCCTTTATGTAAGCCCGCATGCTTGTATCCTGCGAAAGCCGTTCGGCAAGGATATCGCGCGCTCCTGAAAGTGCATCCTCCACGCTTTCAACCGAAAGCTCAGGGTGTTCTTCATCTCGATGGATAAAAGAAGGAGCAGCGGCAATTACCTCCTCGAGGAAAGCCCTTGCCATCAGCTCAGCAAGAGGACTCAGCCCTTTCTCCTGAGCGATCATGCCGCGCGTCTTTTTCTTTTTCTTGAATGGTGCCCAGAGGTCCTCGAGTTCAGCTAGAGTCGTGGCACGCACAATATTCTCATATAGAAAAGCATCGAGTTTACCTAGGGCTGAGATGCCTTTGAGTACTTCTAGCCTGCGCTCTTCGAGATTTTTGTAACTTTGGAACTTTTGGATACAATCGCGAACCTGTACCTCGTCGAGATTTTCGGTTCGCTCTTTACGATAACGACTTATAAATGGAATAGTGCAGCCTTCGGCCGAAAGGCTCAGAACCGCCTGCATCTGCGAAAGCCGAATAGCAAGCTCACTCGCTATTCTCTGCGAAATAGCGAGCTCATCTACCGAAAGATCTTCTATTGTAGTTAGATCAAAACCTGTTGTGTCGTCCATAGCGAGGCTAACCTTACGGGAAGTTCAAGAAAATTTCAAGGTAGAATCTAAGGATGAGAATTCGCTGGATTTATGGTCATATATAGTGTATCCTTTTGATGCTGCTCTTTGCAATGAGTTGATTATTCCACTAGATTAAAGAGGCATCTCATGGGAAAATTCAGCAGTAAGGTTCGAACATTCTCAGCTCTCGAAGTCGCAAAACTCTGCGGTGTTGTCAATCAAACAGCAATAAACTGGATACGAGGCGGGCACCTCAAGGCCTTTAGCACACCGGGAGGACAATATCGAGTTTATGCTGAAGACCTGGTAACTTTTCTTAAAGAGCGAGACATGCGCGTTCCAGAAGAACTCAAAGATGAACTCACTATGCCGGTGGATACTGGGCTTGCACTGATCGTAGACGACGATAAGGATCTCAATACGATCCTAAAGCGCCTCCTCGAGCGAAGAATTGAAGACCTGCGCGTTGCGCAGGCCTACGATGGCTTTGAAGCAGGCAGAATTATTGCAGAACGCCATCCTGCAATAGTCATACTGGATTTGAATCTTCCTGGCGTCGACGGCTTTTCGCTCTGTAAAAAAATCCGATCCGATGAATCCTTTGGCCAGCCGGCCGTGATAGCTATTACTGGAATTGGGGAAGAAGAAGCTCAACCTCGAATGATGGAGGCCGGAGCCGATGCATTCTTTTCTAAGCCGCTAAATTTCGATGCCTTATTGGCAAAAATGAAAGAACTAATGGAAACCCGCAAAAATATAAAAGAAACGGAAGATACTTGAATGACAATATGCTAAGAAAAGTCCATGTCGAAAAGGATAAACTCATATTATGAAAGAACTATATAGATCTGATGACAGCCATTTCATAGTCGCAATCGGAGACATAACCAACATTGCATGCGATGCAATTGTCAACGCAGCTAACTCGAGCCTATTAGGCGGAGGTGGTGTCGATGGAGCTATCCATAGCGCGGGAGGCCCGGCAATCCTCGCCGAATGTCGCGCGTTGCGAAACAGCTCCTTACCCAATGGGCTGCCGCCAGGCAAAGCAGTGGCAACTACTGCAGGCCGCCTTGCCGCCAAACGTGTTATCCATACAGTAGGCCCGATTTGGCACGGAGGTACCCATGGCGAAGACGAAATCCTCGCATCCTGCTACAGAGAATGCCTTGCGCTCGCCCTCCACGAAAAGCTAAAATCTATTGCCTTTCCCGCCATCTCTACAGGCATCTATGGATTCCCCAAAGAACGTGCGGCTAGAATTGCCTGGAAAACAGTACAAGACTTTTTCTCAGCAAATCCTTCGGCTTTCCTTATCGTGTGGTTTATCTTTTTCTCCGAGATAGATGCACGCATCTTTCTTGATTCGAATGGACTTTCGATGAATACAGGATCAAAGCCCAGTCCAGAGAAGAATTAAGAGAAGAAGTAAAAGGAAACATAAAACTATGAAAGCAGCGATATTTACACAATTCGGAGGCCCTATCACGATCACAGAAGTGCCCGATCCAGTAGTCGCCGCCGATGGCGTTGTGCTCAAAATCGACGCGACAGGTATATGCCGCAGCGATTGGCATGGTTGGAAGGGACACGATCCTGATATCAAACTTCCCCATGTGCCGGGACATGAACTCGCCGGTACCATAGTCGAGGTGGGCAAAGACATTAAAAACTGGAAGCGTGGCGATAGAGTGACTATGCCTTTTGTCGCAGGATGTGGCCATTGCTTACCATGTCTCACTGGAAATCCCCAAGTCTGCGACCACCAGTTTCAACCGGGATTTACCGCCTGGGGTTCGTTTGCGGAGTTTGTTGCGATTCGCTATGCGGATATGAACCTTGTGCGCTTGCCCACTACTCTGGATTCCGCCACTGCCGCAAGTCTCGGTTGCCGCTTTGCCACAGCCTTCCGGGCACTCGATGCTCAGGCCAAGCTGCGCCCAGGCGAATGGGTCGCGATCTATGGATGTGGTGGCGTTGGCCTTTCTGCAATCATGATCGCTGCAGCAATGGGTGCACGGATCATCGCAATCGATATCCAAAAAGAGAAGCTCGAAAAAGCCAAAGAACTCGGAGCTAATGTCGTATTCAATAGCCGAGAGGTACCCGATATTGTTGCTGCGATTCACGAGGTTACTCATGGAGGTGCGCATGTTTCTATGGATGCGCTCGGAAGTCCTGAAACCTGCTTCAACGCGATTGCAAGCCTCGCCAAACGGGGTCGCCATGTGCAAGTGGGCCTCATGCTTGCCGACCAAAAACACCCCGCGATTCCCATGGACCTCGTCATTGCCCGCGAGCTTGAAATCTATGGCAGCCATGGCATTCAAGCACACCGCTATGGTGCACTACTTGGCATGATCGAGGCTGGTAGGCTTTATCCCGAGCGGCTCATCCAAGCACGCCTGACGCTTCGCCAAGGCGTCGATTTCTTGCAAAAGATGGATCAATTCCCAGGTGTGGGCATCAGTGTGATCACGTCGATATCGCCTTGACCAAAGCTTGTCATGCCCGCTATAGTAAGCCTCTGTCGCAGCGCGACGATTTTTTTTGATATGTCGCGAGAAGCGACAACCATTAAATCGCGACCGTCGTATACCGGCATTACCCGAGCTTCCCAAGCTCGTGAAGCGGGTTCGACTCCCGTCGGTCGCTAAAAGAATTCATTTGATTGAAAGAGAACAATCTATCATTTCAAATCTTGCTTTGTGCCTTGCTTCCATTTTATGTATTGAGACTGATTGCCCATATTTTCTTAATAATTACCCTAAATATTGCTATAGTTTTATTTCCTAATATCAATCTAATGGTTATCTATAAGCCTCTCCTCCTCGATAAGATCTTTAGTTATGTGCTTCTCGATCTCAGGATATATTCTTCGCCTACGCTCATTCTTAAATAACAGTTTTACAAATTTTCCTTGACATTGATAATGTCTCCCCTATAATTGAATTAGCAAGGAGGCATTATGAAAAGGCCAAAATCTATGCTTAATTTTGTCTTTCTAGTGTTTGTCGCGTGCCTGATTTTTTCATGCGAGCTCACAGGCAGTGGCCAGTTCACTACAACAGATCCATGGCTTCCAACCATTACCTTTAATGAACAAGAAACGGTTATTCAGTCTGGTAGCAGCATGACAATAACTGCCAGCGTTAATCCTGATCCAGATAGCTATGCATGGTACCTCGATGGTGACCTTATAGTAGGAGCAACTACAGCAACAGTAACATTAGGATCAGATGTCGACTTGGGATCGCATATTGTGACGCTCGTTGTTGTAAAAGGAAATTACAGATCTTCTGGATCCTTCAGCTTTGAAGTAAGTTCTGGTACTCCGACGGTGACCGTTGATCCGAATGCAGTTACAAATGGGACAGTTGGGCAATCATATAGCTTTACGGTGACTGCAGACAATATTCCTTCAGGCGTAAGCCAGGTAACCTTTAACTATAGTTTTGGTGATGGCAGTGTTACCGGAACAGGAAGCCAGCCGGCAACAGTATCCAACCACTCTGCAAGTATCACCATCTCTCATACCTACGATGCAGCTTCCGCTTATGGATTAACGGTTGCGGTGAGCGATGGTTCAACTACCTTAGCGACAGGGTATGCAAGTGTGATCATAGGGCAAGTCAATCCAGGCAATGATTATGATCTCACGGTATTGGATGACTGGATTGCAGCAAATTCTGGTGGATATGGTATTACGGTGGATACTTGGGATATTAGTCAGTTGCCGACAGGATGTGTGTTTGATATGCAATTCGATGCATATTCCATACCTGACAAATTCATCGTTGAATATCCTGATGGGCATACAGCAAAAGATACAGGATGGCGAGGAGATTCATATTATGAAGGCCCGCTCTATCCAGGAGGAATTGCAGGCACCGGTGCAGGACAAATAGATTCTATGTTTACCAAAGGTTCACAGCAACACTTTAAGATTACTGTCATAGGCCCTGATACTGGAACCGCATGGGAGTACAGTATCCGCGCCAGAATGCCATAAGATTTCTAAGGTAATTCAACTTGATATGATTTATTTAAAGGGGTAAGCGTATGAAACATGACGTAAAAAAGAGTCTAATGAGACTATTTATGATAATAGTTTTTTTGATCTTGGTTGTTGGTTGTATGCAACCTTTCTCTACGCCAACAGGGAAAGGCGCTGCGTCAATTTCCATAATGCAAAGCAGAGGCCCAACAATTCAGCCTGCAAATCTTGAAATAGCAAGCTATGTGCTCTCTGGAACGGGGCCTAACAACGAGACTTTGTCGAATACTACCTTTACTACTAAGCCGTATAAAATTGATGATTTAACAGCAGGCAGCTGGACTTTCACAGTAAAAGGTAAAAACTCTGATGGAGAGGTGGTTGCGACAGGAAGCGCTTCTGCAACGATTGTTCGAAATACCACTACTAATGTTAGCGTTATATTAACCCCACCAAATGAAGGCACTGGAACTGGGACTTTTACAATCACTGGTACTATAGAGGCTGGCATTACTCTTGACAGCTTTACCGGTGTAATTTCGCCAAAAAGCGGAGGCTCGGATATTTCCTTTAGTGTCAACTTTAGCGGAACAATTCTTTCATATTCCAAGAGCTTGACTGCAAATTCGAACTATGAGCTCACCCTGCGCGCTGTTACCACCGATGGCAAAGAGTGGAGCGATATCTATGCATTGCGCATTTATGACAATGAAACTTCAACTTTGACACTTGATTTAAAATCGACCGATTTCCATCAAGCTGCGCTAGGTACTCCGACGGTAACCGTTGATCCGAATGCAGTTACAAATGGGACAGTTGGGCAATCATATAGCTTTACGGTGACTGCAGACAATATTCCTTCAGGCGTAAGCCAGGTAACCTTTAACTATAGTTTTGGTGATGGCAGTGTTACCGGAACAGGAAGCCAGCCGGCAACAGTATCCAACCACTCTGCAAGTATCACCATCTCTCATACCTACGATGCAGCTTCCGCTTATGGATTAACGGTTGCGGTGAGCGATGGTTCAACTACCTTAGCGACAGGGTATGCAAGTGTGATCATAGGGCAAGTCAATCCAGGCAATGATTATGATCTCACGGTATTGGATGACTGGATTGCAGCAAATTCTGGTGGATATGGTATTACGGTGGATACTTGGGATATTAGTCAGTTGCCGACAGGATGTGTGTTTGATATGCAATTCGATGCATATTCCATACCTGACAAATTCATCGTTGAATATCCTGATGGGCATACAGCAAAAGATACAGGATGGCGAGGAGATTCATATTATGAAGGCCCGCTCTATCCAGGAGGAATTGCAGGCACCGGTGCAGGACAAATAGATTCTATGTTTACCAAAGGTTCACAGCAACACTTTAAGATTACTGTCATAGGCCCTGATACTGGAACCGCATGGGAGTACAGTATCCGCGCCAGAATGCCATAAGATTTTACTTCTATTTTCCTAGTTAGTTTTGTCGGCCATTTTTTGAAGGATACTTCAGAAATGGCCGTTTTTTATATGGCCATCTGGTTAATAAAACCAGCCTCTGCTAAATAGACACCCCTTCCTCTCAAACTGAATCTATAGCAACACTATCTCAGATTTGAAGTTATGTTGATGGATAAGTACTGGTTCCAAATCATAGAGCTTGACGCCTGGGGTTCTATCTTTTATCATTAAAATGCTCCAGGGAACCGAGGAATGCGGTGCAAATCCGCAGCGGTCCCGCCACTGTAACCAGGGATGGCCCAGCAAGCAAAGGTTCAAAAACCCTTTGCAGCCATTGCAGCTATTGCTGTGATAAGGCGCTGTGCACACAGAGGATCCGGAAGCCAGGATACCGCTCTGGGGCGAGCCCTACATACTTTCGGGCAAAACTTCGAGGACTGAGGAACTCTTGATGCTCAGCAATCTCTTCTCGAGCGCTCCTGTTTTATTGTTATTCATCTCATTTTTGGATAGGCATACGACTCATCTCCTCCCTCGAATTCGCTTATGTCTCAAGGAGGAGATCTGGTATGCACGTTTTGCGTTCGCCCAGGATTTTGGTGTCCATCTGTCTCTTTAGTCTTTTTCTGCCCATGGCATTTCCCCAAACAGTCGAACTGCCCCCTGTAATTGTGGAGGGCGTATTGCCGATGAGCGACCTCGCACCATCCGCGGGCACAACGAGCATAGACAGCGCTACAATCGAAGCAACTGCCGCATCTGATCTTCCCGCTCTCCTTTCATTAGTATCGGGTGTGATAAGCTCTCCTACCGGCGCAAATGGCGCGGATGCAGTTGGCGGAGTCATCCATATCCATACAAAAAGAAAAACAACGACTCCCTTAGTCGAAGTATCGATCCAGAACAATGTATTTATGCCTTCTTCCGTGACAGTCGGCAGTAGCCTCTCTGCCACAACTGTTCCTTTTGTGGGCTTAGCTCTCATCGACGGACAATCCTTCGATATCTCTACTCGAATGAACAATCTCTTCACATGGGCGAAAGCACAGCGCGCTGCGAACAACGACCTGTATCCATGACTCAAGCGGAGAGAAGCGCCAGAGAGCGAATGCGGGGTTGTTAGCTGCAGCTAGTGGCTTTCAGGGTTCCTTTCCTCTGTCGGTCGGAGAGCTATCTACAACGGCGAGAGTGAATTATCGCTCATTGGGAGTTCCTGAAACGGAAGATATTCCTTCTTAGTGGATAATCCAGCGATAATCCGCTGCGAAAGTGTCTCTGCAGTGTCAAAATGCTGATCCTCTGCGTATAGCGAGGCGGGCTCAATATCAGAAGATGCCGCGCCTTGTTCTTTCATGAATGGCGCTTGGATGGGCGGGCTCTTATCTGGTGCAGGACTACGGAATGTCTCCTCGATTGTCGGGACTTCAGAGGTACTTGCTAAACCCTGATTTTCTGATAGGGTTGCCAGAGGCACTAGCCCTAAATCCGAATCAGGTTGCGACCTTGTCTGCATGAGTTCTCGCTTTTCTGGCTTTTCTTTCTTAGGAACTGTCACCATCTCGATGTCAGAGTCAGCCATAATGTTCTGCGAAGCTGGCTCCAATGCAAACTGCTGGGCTTTCTGAGAAGTAGGAACTGACAAATCTGGCTGAGCGCTGGAATTGGCCATATTATAATATCTCAATTTATTATATAAGGTAATTCTTTCTGCCTTAAGCTCGGCGGCCTGAGCAGCAGGCGAAAGATAGCCTTCATCTGAAGCTGCCTGCGCATGGCCTGAATCGGATTCGGTTACCGATGGATCTGCGAACTCGACAGTTTGTGCTGAAGAAGCCCCAATCGAATTGCGCTTCTGCGCCAATAGTTCACCTTTCGAGGGAACAAAGTATTGCCTATGCGGAATTACGGGAGCTTCGACCACTGACTCGATGTGGGATGATCCGCCCCGGCTTCCGTTTTTCCCTGCTTTGCTGGCAACTGCGAAATCTCGCTCATCGCTTCAGGTATAGATAGCCCAATAAGCCCAATTCTTAGCGATGGAGAAGCGGCATTCTCGACATAAGTAAAGGTAGAATACAGTGGCAGCAAAAGGATTGCTCCATGGAATACGAGCGAGCCAATAATCCCTACAATCCAGTAGCGCCTCTCCAGTGTCTTCTTGCGATTCACATTTTTCTCCGGTGTAGTCATTTCACTTGGCTTCTTGCGCTGAAACGTCGTGCATCCTCTAGTTTAATAAGATGATCTATAGCTATGGCAGAGAAGATGGAAGCGAGAACATAATAGGGTTCTGGCTTGCAACGGTTTCCGACCGCTTCCAATGACTCTATTCCTCCATAAGTTAAGAAGCATGGTATGCTCCAGTAGACCACAATAAATCATATAAGGTATAAGATAGCATCATGTCGATACTGGCCATGGCGCTGACTCTCGTTGGAGGGCTAGCTCTGTTCATGTATGGAATGGAGCGAAGCAGCGAAAGTATTCAGC
>MWDY01000223.1 GCA_002070755.1 Spirochaetes bacterium ADurb.Bin110
GATTTTCCTCTAGCGGGATTCGATATGCCACTGATGTCGCCTGCCGAAGTTATGCAGCTTGAGCCAAGGCCAAGCTTAGTCATTTATCAGTGATGAGTCAGCCCTGAAGTTGGGCTTTTCCTGTGATAGATTGAATCTGAAGGTTTCTTTAATAGAGAAGGGGATATCGATGAAAAAAGCCCGGGTTTTTGCAATGATGCTTGTATTGGTCTCTATTAGTATAAGTGGGGTTTTTGGCTATGATCCGCCCAAGGGAGCATCGCTGCTTGGCCGTATTTACGGTCCTTGGATGATGGGCGCTGGGATGTCGCTCACTGAAAAAGGGGACAATACATGGAATTTTCTTTTAAACCCAGCTTCTACCTCGGAAGAAGAACTTCCCATTCTCGCTTTATCCTACACAGGCATCTCCGACACCTCTTCAGGGGGGCCTCAAGGTTGGGGTAGTGCAGCAATGGCAGCTTTCAGCCTGCCCCAAGCATATGGCGTATGGAATGGCTCTGTACGACTTTTTAGCGCTCCAGGTTCAATGATAAGCATGCCACTTGGGACTTTTGCTACTGTCGGAGGCGGATTCTCGAAAAAAATCTCAGATAGTCTATCGGTGGGAGCTTCGGCTTGGCTTGCAATGGGAGGGAATGGCAGCTTTGGATGGGGGCTTTGGTCCGATATTGGAATTGTCAAAGAATTTGCCGATATGGGATTTTTGAAGAATCCGAGATTAGGTTTTGTTTTTAGCGGAATTGGAAAAGAATTCAACTATCAGGCACCGCCAATAGGCATGTCGCCAGGAAGCATTGCTTCTACTGGCTTTCCTCCTGCCTTCAGCCCAGGTCTCGGATTTAGCGCGGATCTTCTAAATGATTACAATATGCGTATAAGGGCCAATGTTGATTTGCGTGCGCCTTCGTTTGGAGATTTAGAAGGTGAGCTGGGACTAGGCATTTCTTATCGAAACATGCTTAATCTTCGAATTTCTTTAGCAGAAAGCCTATATGATATTCAAAAGAAAACTGGGCGGAGTATGTGGCCTTCTATTACGATTTCGGGAAGGATACCTCTTGGTAGCAAAGACCCTCAGAACAAGGGAGTATCGGCTATTGTTCCAGCTTTTGGGTTCATGCCTCTTTATGATAGCTTAGATTCATTCTCTATTGGCGCTCAGCTTTCCTGGAGACAGCCTGATAAGAGCTCTCCCGAAGTAAAGCTCGAGCTTCCACCTTCGGTAGGAGGTCCTCCTGTAGCTTATATTTCGCCCAATAGCGATGGCAAACAGGACAAGCTAGAGATTCCTCTTTTGGTAAAAGACGACCAGGGAATTGTAGCTGGCTGGCTCTTCAAGGTTGAAGACCGCTCTTCTGGCAAGGTAGTACGGACTATTACAAAATATTCTGATCTTCCTGATCGTATAGATTCCTTTTCTTCCCTTAAGCAGGGTTTTGGTTATGTAAAGAAGAATGTGCAGGTTCCGGATGTCTTGGATTGGGATGGCAAAGATGATGAAGGCAATCCAGTACCCGAGGGAACATATATCGTGAGTTTCCATGCTTGGGATGATCTTGGAAACACAAATGCAAATTATGACTCTTGCATGAATGTTGTTGTAGACCGAACAGCGCCAATAGTGAATGCATGGGTATTGAGCAACGAACAGCCCTTGCAAGGCTTTGACATAATGATTTTTAGCCCTGATGGCGATAATAGCAAAGATACGATTTCCTTCCGCGTTCAAGGCTCTATAGAAGATAACTGGAAGTATGAGATTCTCAATGAAGGCAATGTCGCTGTTAGGACAATGGAAATAAAAGGCAGAAGCGCGCCGCGCGACTTTGTTTGGGATGGCACTGATGATAGAGGCAAAAGAGTCCCCGATGGTTACTATCGTTTCAAGCTTTCTACCATGGATCCTGCTGGAAACACTGGCTATAAAATCATCGGTATTTCTGATGATAAATCAGACTGGATCATAGTAGACACCAGCAGACCTGCAGTAAAGGTTGCAGCTGACAAGAAGGCCTTTAGCCCAAAGAAAGAAGGAGAAGCGGGTGCTGCACAAATCTCTTTCGAGCTTGAATCCTTAGATAACCTTGTTACCTGGAAAGAGTTCATTCAAGATCAGAACGGCAAGACAGTCTGGAGCTCCTATGGTGATGGCTCGACACCACCTCCTAGATCTTTCCGGTTTAGCGGACTTGATCCTTCTGGACAAGTGCTTCCAGATGGACAGTATAGAGCAGGCATTGAGATGAAATATCGAAATGGATATTCGCCTCTCAGCTACTCGGAATCTCTTATACTCGATGCGACGCCACCATCTGCCGCAATTGTTCTTGATGATATTCGAGCTATTTTTAGCCCTGATGGAGATGGAAGCAGAGATGTACTAGCCTTTAGTTTATCAGGAAGCAAAGAAGATGTATGGAATCTTAGCATCTGCCATGAAGCTGGTGAGTCAGTCTACACCCGACAATATCACGATACTCTACCAGAGCATTTTGAATGGGATGGTACCGATTCGACAGGCCGCCGTGTTATAGATGGTAAGTATACATTAAACCTCGAAAGTGTAGATGTTGCGGGTAATGAATTCAAGATTAGTTATAGCCCAATTATTGTAGACACAAGAACGCCAAGCGCCTCTTTTGTGTTAAACAGGGAAGCCTTTAGCCCGAATGATGATGGTGTCGCAGATATTCTTGGTGTCAATTTGCAAATTGACAGCATTGATGGGCTTCTGAACTGGAAGCTTTATGTATCCTCCACAGTAGAAGGCGGAGCGAACGCTGAAAAGACAAGTGGACGAATTGCACTGCTTGATGGCAATAGAAGTAGTCCTCCTCCAACTGATTTCCAATTCGATGGCAAGGCAGAAGGAGCACTGCTAAAAGAAGGTGCTTATCAATTTGGACTCTCTCTAGAATATGAAAATGGCTGGAAGACAACAAGGTTGAGCCCTGAATTTGTTATCGATATCACCGCACCAAAAGCTCAGATTTCGCGTTCGAGAGCATTCTTCAATCCACGTGGTGAAACTAGGCAGTCGCAGGTGATTATTTCTCAGATTGGCTCGAAAGAAACTCTATGGACAGGAGAATTGCGCGATAGCCAGGGTGCGCTGAGGTGCAAGTGGGAATTTAGGGACAGTCAGCCATCTGAAATCCTTTGGGATGGCAGAACAGCCGAAGGAGCGCTTCTCCCTGATGGAATCTATGCCTATCGCCTATTCTGTATAGATTTAGCCGGGAACAGTTTTGCATCGGAGCCTATCTTGATTGGTGTCGATACTGTTACCAAACAATCCTCGATTTCCGCTGATACTATGGCTATTAGCCCGAATGGAGATGAGATTCAGGATAAGATGATCCTTTCTATAGACGCAACAGCGATAGAGAGCGTGCAAGATTGGCAACTTGCAATACTTGCTGGACAAGAGAGGATTATGGAGTGGAAGGGCAGTGGAAATGTGCTACGGACTATTGTTTGGGAAGGCACAACCTTAGCTCGCTTGCCTGTTCCTGACGGCAACTATACAGCTATCTTCCGAGCCGAATACCCCAATGGAGATTCCACGGAAGCGAGTTTAGGCCCCCTTATCGTAGATCGAATAGCGCCACAAGCGACTGTTAGTCTTTCTAGGTCGATCTTTTCTCCAAATGGGGATGGGATAA
>MWDY01000224.1 GCA_002070755.1 Spirochaetes bacterium ADurb.Bin110
GAGTTCCTGAATTATCTGAGAAATCTCGGCCTTTGCTGCCTCCTTGGAGATGTTTTCGCCCTTTTCTTGATTTATGGCATTGGTGAAAAAACGACGCATTTCGAAAGTGCCCCAGTCAGTCTGCACATACTTACCATTGGCGACGCGAGAGACTGTCGCTTCGTGAACTCCTATTTTTTCTGCAATTTCTTTTAATGTGAGTGGCTTGAGTGCCTTTGGCCCTGCCACAAAGAAATCTCTCTGGGCTTCTGCAATGGCATAGGCAGTCTTTAGCAAGGTTTCATTGCGCTTTTTTATGCTATTGATGAAAAAGCGCGCATTTTCGACCTTTTCGCGGGCAAATCTCTCTGCTTCGCCTTTTGCAGGGTGAGAAGCAAGCTCGCTATATAGACGATTGATTCCGAGCTTGGGAACGAAATCATCATTCAATCGCACTTTTATTTCGCCCTCCTCCAGCCACATCGCGATGTCCGGCACAATATAGCGGGGGCGAGCTTTGGAGAATAAGCGACCTGGAAAAGGTTCTAGAGTTCGGATAAATTCGACTATGCGGTCGAGCTGGCGATCATCTATGCCGAGCGCTTTTTTAATCGAACTTCGATCGCGAAGCCTGAGGTCTTCAAAGTGCTCCTTGATGACATCGATCGTCTTTGGAGGAGCAGAGGAAGACATCTCTACTTGTACCATGAGGCTTTCACGGAAGTCGGAAGTGCAAGTACCTGGCGGATCGAGCCTCTGCAGGAGATATAGCAAGCGATTCAGAGTTTCTGAGTCGCAATCATTGCATAGTTCCGAAGGCGGCAGAATATGAAAACCATTTTCATCGATATTTTGGATGATCCGCTCTGCGATTCTGCGCTCTTGCTCATTGAGAGGCAAGAGCCCGAGCTGGCTGAGCAGGTGTTCATGCAGCGACTCTTCAGTTGCTATCGTTTGTTCTATTATGGCATTATTGTCGATATCTTCATTATTGAATCCGAATATATCGTCTGAGTACTCGGCTTCATGGAGGTTGTTCTCTTTTTCTGCCGTATTATCTATGCGCGATTCCATGAAATCGAGCGATATCTCGCTCGAGTCGGTTAATAGTTCGAGTGCTGGATTTTCTTCGAGCTCTTGATTAATCTGTTCAGTGAGTTCTTGCATAGGGAGGGCGAGCAGACGTATTGCTTGTACCATTCTGGGGTTAAGCCTTAAGCGTTGCTGCTGTACAAGAACCGGTCTTTGGGATTGCAATGCATACTCTCCTTCTATTAAATGTACGACACTTTCCTCGAATGTCAAGGCTGTGCAGTTTCACGCGCCTTGCTGAATTTTGACATTCAATGAAAGAATCTTACGAATGATTGCAGTATTTGTGTTGACGATCATGATTTTTAATTAGTATTTTCTTTAAGAAAGACGACAATATTATTTTCTATTAGCAGGGTGAAGAATGTCTAAGCATAAGCATGAACAAGAACGACAATCGGAAATGAGAGAGCAGGAGGACTCTCGAGCTCAGAATGCGGAGGGCGCATCAATGGCGCCACAGTCCGAAATACAACATGGAGCAGAGGCGCAGCAAGAGAATCAGGCCGGCGCGCCGACTAGTCTTGAAGCGCAGCTTGCGGCAGCCAATGCGGAGATAGAGCGTCTCAAGGCTCAGCTCGAGGAGTTGAACGACAAGTATCTGCGCACACTCGCCGAGCAAGTCAATTTTAGAAAACGGGTTGTCAAGGAAAAAGAAGAATTTCAGCAATACGCCGTGTCTACGCTTTTAAATGATCTTATTCCGGTGCTCGATGATTTCGATAGATCTCTGGATGCAGTTGCGCAGAATCATAATGATGTCGAAAAAGTCATCGAAGGTATTCGCCTCATTCAGAGAAGGCTCTATGATACTCTCTCCAAGAAATATGGTCTCAAGCAATATAGGGCCGAAGGGACTGTCTTCGATCCGCATTTGCACGAAGCGATGTTCTCCGAGAAAGGCGATGTGCATGAACCAAAGGTGACTCAGGAGTTCTTGCCAGGCTACAAACTGCACGATCGCGTTATTCGCACGGCCAAGGTCAAGGTTACGATGCCATCCGGCTCCGCAAGCGCTCCATCCGCAGCTACAGAGGCTCAAGGAGAGACTCAAGATTCTGCGCGCTTTGAAAGTGCAGGGGAGAATAGCTCTTTAGGATAAGAGTTTGATTTGCTTTGTAGTAGATAGTTTTGTAACTTTTAGATAGACAAGAAAGAAGGAGAAAGAAATATGGGTAGAATTATAGGCATTGATTTGGGCACTACCAATTCCTGTGTCGCAGTGATGGAGGGAGGAGAGCCTATTGTAATTGCCAATTCTGAAGGACAAAGGACAACGCCTTCTGTTGTCGCTTTTACCGCAAAAGGTGAGAGGCTCGTAGGTCAGCCCGCTAAGAACCAGATGATCACAAATGCAGAGAATACTGTATTTTCGATAAAGAGATTCATGGGTCGCCGCTATAGCGAAGTCTTGAATGAGATCAAGCTTGTTCCATTCAAGGTAATAGATAATGGCAATGATGTGCGCATTGAGGCCGGTGGCAAGCTCTACAGCCCACAGGAGATCAGCGCCTTCATTCTTCAGAAGATGAAAAAGACCGCGGAAGATTACCTGGGCGAGCCGGTTACGGAAGCCGTAATCACGGTTCCTGCATACTTCAACGATTCACAGCGACAGGCCACCAAAGATGCAGGTCGGATTGCTGGTCTCGAAGTAAAGCGCATCATCAATGAACCTACAGCAGCAAGTCTTGCTTATGGTTTCAACAAGGATCAGAAAAAAGAAAAGACCATCGCGGTATACGACCTCGGTGGTGGCACCTTCGATATCTCCATCCTGGAGCTTGGAGAAGGCGTCTTCGAAGTAAAGTCTACCAATGGCGACACTCACCTTGGCGGTGACGATTTTGATCGCCGAGTTATGAACTGGCTAGTAGAAGAATTCAAGAACGATACGGGCATTGATCTATCCAAAGATCGTATGGCTGTCCAGCGGCTGCGCGAAGCATCGGAAAAAGCCAAAATCGAGCTTTCCAATATGCAGCAGACCGAAATAAATCTGCCCTTTATAACCGCGGACGCGAACGGGCCAAAACATTTGCAGAAAAGCCTCACCAGAGCCAGACTCGAACAGTTGTGCATGGACCTTATAGAGCGAACCCGCGAGCCTTGCATAAAGGCACTTGCAGATGCAGGGCTTGCGGCTTCCCAGATAGACGAGATTATTCTCGTGGGTGGTATGACCCGTATGCCTCGCGTGCAGCAGATGGTGCGCGAGATATTCGGCAAAGAGCCTTCCAAAGGGGTCAATCCAGACGAGGCCGTTGCCATTGGTGCGGCGATCCAGGGAGGCATTCTCGGCGGAGATGTCAAAGACGTGCTCCTCCTCGACGTTACGCCGCTTTCGCTTGGCATTGAGACGCTGGGCGGCGTGTTTACGCGTCTCATTCCGCGCAATACGACGATCCCATGCCGCAAGAGCCAGATATTCTCTACGGCAGCGGATGGGCAGACAGCCGTATCCATTCATGTACTGCAGGGAGAGCGCGAGATGGCGGCTCAGAACCGAACGCTCGGAAGATTCGACCTTGTGGGAATTCCTCCCGCGCCTCGCGGTGTGCCACAGATCGAGGTGACCTTCGATATCGACGCAAACGGAATTGTGCATGTGTCGGCAAAAGATCTTGGAACCGGAAAAGAGCAAAAGATCCGAATCGAGGCATCGAGCGGGCTCAACGAGGCGGAAATCGAAAAGATGGTCAAAGAAGCCGAAGCTCATGCCGAAGAAGATAGGCGCGAGCGGGAGCGCATCGATGCGCGCAATGAGGCAGATTCGCTCATCTATAGCACTGAGAAATCCCTAAAGGAAGTTGGCGATAAAATAAGCGCTAGCGAAAAGACTGCGGTAGAGAATGCCATAAAAGAGCTCAAAGATGTAATGGAAGGCAAAGATACCGAGCTCATCAAGCAGAAAACCGAAGCCTTAAAACAGGCATCCTATAGGCTATCAGAAGAATTGTACCGCAGCGCTTCAGCTCAGGGTGCCGCAAGCGAAGAAGCTAGCAGCGCTACAGGAGAGAGTGCTTCCGATAGTTCTTCTAGCTCTGGCGACCAGACGCGGAATGCCGATGATGTCGATTACAAAGTAGTCGACGACGACGACAAGTAACATAGAGAGCATACCGAGGTGGCTGGATCACGTTTCAGCCACCTTTTCATCAAAGGATTTTCGAAGTGGCCAAGCGTGATTATTACGAAGTGCTCGGTGTCCCAAAAACAGCAACAAAAGACGAGATCAAGAAGGCCTATAGAAAACTCGCTATTCAGTACCACCCAGACAAGAACCCAGGGAACAAGACAGCTGAGGAAAAATTCAAGGAAGCAACAGAGGCATACGAGGTTCTGGGAGATGACCAGAAACGTCAGGCTTATGATCAGTTTGGCTTTGCTGGTGTCGAAGGGATGGCGGGAACTCAACAGGACTATTCCAGCGTATTTCGCGACTTCGAGGACATTTTCAGCGGGTTTGGCGATTTTTCTTCGTTTTTCGGTTCTATTTTTGGCGAAGGGGCGCAGCGCCGCGGAGAAACTCGTTCGAATTACGGTGCTAACCTAAGATACGACATAGAGCTTCCCTTCGAGAAGGCTATTTTCGGCACAACCGTAGAAATCTCGTATAACAGGGATGATGTCTGCAAGGCCTGTGGGGGGAGCGGTTCGCGCGACAATCAGGGCAGAAAAGTCTGTTCGACCTGCAAGGGAACGGGGCAGGTACGCAGAAGTTCGGGCTTCTTTGCTATTTCCCAACCCTGTCCGGTATGTCATGGAGAAGGGACCGTCATAGAGAATCCCTGTCAGGATTGCGCTGGAAGCGGCGTGGTCAAGAAAAAGCAGAAAATCAGAGTCACCATACCTCCCGGTGTCGAGGATGGCAAAAGAGTCACGGTTCCAGGCCAGGGGAACGCCGGTCCTAATGGAGGGCCTTCAGGAGATCTGCATGTCTTCATCCATGTGCGACCTCACGATATGTTCGAACGCCAAGGGAACGACCTATATTGCGCGGTCTCGATAGATTTCGTAACCGCTGCGTTAGGCGGCGAGGTTGTGATAGACACATTGGAAGGGCGGAAGATATCCGTTCAGATACCGGCTGGCACCCAAAATGGTAAGCTGCTCCGTATAAAAGGCGAGGGTGTTCCTGTTTCGGGCGGCAAACGTGGCGATCTATACATCAAGGTTTTCGTCAAGGTTCCTTCCCGGCTTACCAAGCGGGGGCGTGAGATCTTGGAAGAGCTCAAGAAGACAGAGGGCGAGACTTTACAGCCCGAGCTTGTCAAGTTGAAAGATATACCAAGGTGATAATATACCAAGATAATCGAAGAAGGCTGCCGGAGAAATCGGGCAGCCTTCTTGTTATGGGATGATCTCAACTACACGGTAGCCTGCTTCGCTCACTGCAGCCCGCAAAGCCTGATCATCCAGCTGTTCGCCCTCTACAATTGCCTGGCGTTCGAGGAGGTCAACCTTGGCGCTTTTGACTCCAGGCACCCCTTCGAGTGCAGATTGCACATGCATTACACAATGGCCGCAGGTCATTCCTTCGATTTTAAGCAATTTTTTCATGATCTATCCTCCTTTTCTATATAGCCCTAGAGTTTGTCGATCTGGTCTCCATGCCCTCCTTATAACCCTTGAGCCGAAGGGCATTGGTCACAACAGAAACAGAGCTCAAAGACATGGCAGCTGCCGCAAAAATCGGCGAAAGCAAAGGCCCACCAAAAGCATATAGCATGCCAGCCGCTATAGGTATACCGAGTATATTATACCCAAATGCCCAGAATAGATTCTGTTTTATGTTCTTTATCACTTCCCTCGAAAGATGTATCGCACTGACAACATCGCCGATATTGTTGTGCATGAGTACGATATCGGCGCTCTCCATTGCAATATCGGTACCCGCAGCTATCGCAATGCCGACATCGGCTTGCGCAAGAGCCGGCGCATCGTTTATGCCATCGCCAACCATTGCGATTTTTCTGCCAGAAGCCTGGATGCCTTTAACAATAGAGGCCTTCTCTGCTGGAAGGACCTCAGAATAGACTTCCGAGATTCCGACGCTATGGGCGATGGCATCAGCCGTGCTGCAGCTGTCTCCGGTTACCAACGCTACATCGATACCCATTTTTCTCAGGGCCTCTACAACAGCTCGCGATTCTGGCCTGGGCTGATCCGCAACAGCTATAAGACCAATAGGCGCTCGGTCATGAAAGACGAACATGACCGTCTTGCCTTCATTGGCAAGACGGATAGATTCGCTAGATAGATAAGGCTCTTCCGCGGATAGCGAAATACCAAGAGACTCGGCAAGAGCTTCGTTGCCTACAGCAATAGATGGAAATTCCGCGACTATTCCTTTGCCCGCTATGGTTTCGACATGTTCCGGCAGAGAAAGAGAAAGACCTTCTTTGCGCGCATGCCTTACAATGGCATCTGCAAGAGGATGTCCCGAAGAGAGTTCGACGGATGCCGCGAGCTCGAGCACTTCGTTTTTAGATAGACCCTCCACTGCCACGACATCGGTGAGCTCGGGTCTACCGATAGTTATGGTCCCCGTCTTGTCGAATAGCACAGTGTTCATTTTGTGAACAATCTCGAGAGCTTCGCCCGACTTTATTAGTATACCCAACTCTGCTGCTTTTCCAGTCCCTACCATGACCGCTGTTGGCGTAGCCAGCCCAAGCGCACAGGGGCAAGCTATGGTGAGCACCGATACGAAGACCGTCAATGCAAATGTAATGCTCTGTCCGGCAAGGAGCCATCCAAGGGCGGCAAGAAGCGCAATTCCCATCACTGCTGGCACAAATATTGCCGATATCTGATCCGCGAGCCTTGCGATAGGCGCCTTGCTGCTCTGAGCCTCTTCCACTAGATGGATGATTTTGGCTAGTACAGTATCTTCGCCAACTTTTTCCGCAACAATGACAAGAGATCCGTTGAGATTCATGGTTCCGCCATATACCTCGATTCCTTCGGTCTTTTCGACGGGAATGCTTTCCCCGGTGAGCATGGATTCATCTACATTGGAAAGTCCGCTTTTTACTCTTCCATCTACGGGTATGCGCTCTCCGGGACGCACTAGGAGAAGATCATTCGGCCTAACCTCATCGATGCTGACCTTGCGCTCGCTCTCTCCATCGAGAATGGTCGCGGTACTGGGGCGCAGCTTTATGAGTTTGCGGACGGCCTCGGAAGTTTTTCGCTTGGATTGAGATTCGAGATTTTTGCCCAGCATGACCAGAGTTATGATAGTTGCGGCAGACTCGAAATAGAGCTGCATGCTGGCTTCATGATCTCCACCCAGGATACGCCAGGTCGAATATAGACTGTAGAGAATCGCCGAACTTGTGCCTATCGCGATGAGGCTGTCCATATTTGGCGAAAGATTTATGAGGGACTTGAATCCATGGATATAGAAAGACTTGCCGGCTATGAGAACGGGAATGAGCAAGGCAAGCTGCACTAGCGCAAAGGCCAATGGAGAAGTCCTATGGTCAATAGAGGCTGGCAAAGGAAGACCAAGCATAGAGCCCATAGCGATATATAGAATAACTGCGGAAAATGACGCAGAAATAGCAAAACGCTTCCACCCATAGGCCTCATAGGAAGGAAGAGATGCAGTAGAAGGCTTTTCTAGCAGCTTGGCTTCGTAGCCAGCTTTTTTGACTGCTGCTTCTATTTTAGAGACATCGACCAGGGCAGGATCGAAGCTCACCTCCATTCTCTCAGTGGCAAGATTGACTGAAACGCTGGCGACCCCTTCGAGCTTTCGCACGGTGCGTTCATTTGTAGCAACGCAAGCGGCACAGGTCATCCCTTTAATTGCAAAAGTCTTGCGAATAAGCATGAATGGCTCCATGTAATCTATCAAAATAAATATATAGTAATTCTAGCAAGATACCTAATTCACTATCTAGAGCAAGACTCTCAGATCGCCATTTAAAAAAGAAAAATCTCTAATGCGTTATCTAAGGATCAAAAAAGCACTGCAAAAATCTGAGTATTCATTTTAGACTGTCTGTGCATGGGTTCTAGTTTTCATCCATACCCAAGCTTCGAGACAGCGATGAGAAATCGAATCTAACCGTAGTTCCTTTGTCAAACTCGCTCACTATTTCGAGCTTTCCACCATGGCGCTCAATTATTTTTTTTGTTATGGCAAAACCAACATTCATCTGGCCTGCAGACTGCCCGTTCTCGGTGTTCGAGAATGGCTTTAATAGAGAATCGATCTCTTCAGGCGATATTCCAATGCCCTTATCCTGGACGAAGATGCAGGATTCTCCACATTTGCCTATTTCTATCGTGGCGGTCAAGGTCTCTGGGCAATTCTGGATAGCATTTTCAAGAACATTGCGCAGTGCAATCTTCAATAGATTGCTATCTCCACGTACCTTGAGTCCAGGCATGATAGTTATCTGATAGCGCCTCTGGGGATTGCGTTTGATGATCTCTGAAGTGATTTCCTGGGCTGCAATACTGAAATCGAATTCCTCGTCCGCAAGCTGGATTGTGTCTATCGAAAGAAAAATAGAAAGATCGTTCGTGAGTCTAGCCATGCTTTCGGTTGCTTTTCGGATATTCGTTATATAGTCTAGAGCTTCGCTATCTAGCTTATCCTGTGCCATGATTTCCAGCGATTTGCTCAGCGCCTCAATGGTATGAAGCGGAGCAATCAAGTTAAAAGAAATTGCCGAAGCAATTGCTCGTAATTCCTCATTGGTATCAGAAATGCGCTTTGTCTGCTCTTCCACTTTTTGCGTGAGCTCTTGGTTGAGAGTCTTGACCTGTTCTAGCATCGATTCGAGTTCGGTTACATCGCGCATTACATAAGCGATAAGCGCTGGCTGGTCTGGCAGGGCTATCTGGATTGCCGTTGCATAAAACCTCAGGGTTCGTCCTAGGGGATCGACAATCTCGATTGTCTGAACCTCGGACGGAACAATACCAGAATCTATCTGTGGCAACCGCAAACCCTTGGGGAGGGTATTTCCCAGTCGCTCCTTGAAAGAACGATTTGCCAATTGAATCTCGAGATTCTCGTCGATTACTACAACAGGCGAATCGAGACGCTCGAGTATTGCACTCAGTAGTGCTTCATTGCGTTCGGTGCGCTTCAGGAGTTCGAATTTCGACTGAAAAGTGGCAAGCGCACGCGTGGAAAAAATCACATATGAGCCCGCCAATAGGGCTACTATGGCAACGAAGATGAAAATAACAAAAACTACAATCGTTGGGATCAAAGAATTAAATGCTTCCGCATAGTCGAGCTTCGAGAGAATTATCCAATTTAGATTTGGGACTGTTTCGGCATAGGCGAGAACACGCTTACCACGGTAATCCCTACCCATCATAACACCGGTTTTTCCAAGACCAGCTTGTGCCTCCACAGAATTCTCTGCTGCAGCTGAAATCTGAAGGGAAAAGGCCGAAATTGGAACCAGTCTTAGAGGATTGATAACCTGCACCATATTGTCATTGCTCTCAAGGAGCATTATTTCGCCTGTTTCTTCGGTACCCGGCCATGTAGCCAAGAGAGGAAAGAAATAGTCTTCAGCAAAAAACGTATGCACTAAATAGGAGAAAGGCTCTTCTTCATCTTTCCAGATAAGAGGAATCACAAGATGGAAACCCGCTTTTGCATGGGGAGAAGTAAGGTACATTCTGGTAAAGAATGGATTTTTTGGTCTTTTTTCTGATATCTCGCGAACAACTTCGGAACTATTGGAAGTCGATAAGCCAGTAAGAGTATAGAGAACATCGAGGCTCGAAGTGAGTATGGCCGTATCAGCATAATTGTAAGTGCGAAGCGATGGCCTCAAATATTCATCGAGGCGCTTGAGGTTCTCTCTCGAAGGCTCCGTAATAGCTTCTGAGACCAGATTTAAGAAAGCCAGCGAATTCGGCATCTCTCCCGCCTCTGTGATCTGCGCCGTGTACCATATTTCGATCTGGCTTATTTTTGATTTCCCGATGAGCTCTATGTAGAGCTTTTTATCGTGCAGGATATTCTGCCATTGGTAATAAGCGCCCATCACAAGCGAACCGAGCAGAATCAAAAAGAAAATGACAAGCCAGAAACGCTCTATAGGACGCAATTGTCTAAGGTGAGCAAGAATATTACGTCTTTTGGCATCAGATTCGACCATGCCCTAAACTCCTTCTCGCTCAATCTTGCTCAAAATCTCTAGTTAGAGAAAGAATACGCTATACTACCACAGAGTACGGGCTTTTTCAAGAAGATTAAATATTTACAATATTACAAAAACAATACAAGTAAAGGGATTTTTAGTCCAATTTGGCTAGGACTATCTGAGCAAGAGCTTGCGCTGTAAATCCGAGGTGTTCCGCAACTTTGTCTCCCGGGCCCGATTCACCAAAGCGCTCGATGGAAAGAATCTGATCCGCAGGAGCAATGCGCTCCCAGCCTTGGGCTACTCCAGCTTCGGCTACAAAGACCAAAGATCCAGGCGAAAGCATAGCTTCTCGAACCGCTGGACAAGCTAAATAGAAAGCTCTTCTATCGGGGACAGAAACAATTCGAATCGCGGTTTCCTGGCGCTTGCTTTTCACAATTTCGGCCGCAGAGATGGTAAGAGAGACCTCTGACCCAGAACCGACAAGCGTCACCTCGGGAGCGCGATCGCTGTCTTTAACCACATAGGCTCCGAACTCAATCTTGGAAGGCCAATCGCTTTCAAATTTCTCTAGGACAGGCAGATTCTGCCGCGAAAGCACGAGCACGGTCGGTCCATCCAACCGCTCCATAGCAATTCTCCATGCAACGGCTGTCTCTTCTGCATCTGCGGGTCTTAGGACTCTAAGGTTCGGAATTGCCCTTAGTGCCGCGAGTGCTTCGATCGGTTGGTGCGTTGGTCCATCTTCGCCCACATAGATCGAATCGTGGGTGAGCACATAGATCACGGGCAATCCCATCAATGCGGATAGCCGCAAAGCAGGACGCAGATAATCCGAGAATACTAGGAATGTCGCTACAAAGGGGCGCAAGCCACCATATAGCGCAATTCCATTGGCTATTGCTGCCATAGCATGCTCGCGCACGCCAAAGTAGATATATCGCCCCTTCGGATTGGACTTTGAAAACACCAGAGGAGTACCATCTGCATTTTGCGGCAGCTGGCTTACATTGGGGCTCGTCAAATCAGCCGATCCGCCAATGAAGTTTGGCCAAGCAGCCGAAATCGCTGCCAAACTCTTACCAGAAGCATTTCGCGTAGCAACTTTTTCGCCGACGACAAAAGAAGGTAAATCGAGATTGTACATTTCCTTGCCGCTGAGCCAAATTTCGAGCTCTTGACCTAGAGATGGATTGGCCTTTTCCCAAGCTTCAAACCGAAGCTGCCAAGCAGCATAGTCTTTTTCTAGCTCTATTCGATGCTCCTCGAAGTATGAATAGGCCTCTGGAGCAACCCAGAAGGGCTTGTCTAGAGGAATACCAAGGGCTTCTTTGGCCTTGCGGGCTTCTTCCTCGCCCAACGGAGAACCATGAACGCCGCTTGTGCCCTGCTTTGTCGGAGCTCCCTTGCCGATAACGCTGTCCAAGACGATGAGAGAAGGCCTATCTTTTTCCGCCTTGGCTATGCTGGTGAGAGATGAGAGGTCCTCGAAACTATACATGGAGCCTCGAAGCACCTGCCAACCATAGGCCTCAAAACGCTTGGCGACATCCTCCGAGAAAGTGATATCCGTAGGACCATCGATACTGATATGGTTTGAATCATAGTAGACGATCAAATTTCCAAGGCCCAAGTGGCCAGCCAGCGAGCAGGCTTCGCTAGCCACTCCCTCCATCATGCATCCATCGCCAGCCAGCACAAATACGAAATGATCAAAAATCTTCTGACCTGGCTTGTTAAAATGCGCTGACATCTTTCGCTCTGCGATAGCCATACCAACCGCCGTGGCAATCCCCTGTCCCAATGGCCCCGTAGTTGTTTCGACACCTGGCGTTCGACCATACTCTGGATGTCCTGGGCACTTCGAGCCCACCTGACGGAAAGCCTTGATGTCATCGAGAGATAGATCGAATCCAGCCAAGTGAAGAAGAGAATATAGAAACATCGAACCATGGCCAGCCGAGAGGACAAATCTATCCCTATTGAGCCATTTTGGATCTTTTGGGTTATACTTGAGCTCGACACCATACAGGTAAGCGCCGAGCTCCGCAGCGCCCATCGGCATGCCGGGGTGGCCAGAATTCGCCTTCTGGATTGCGTCGATAGTCAGGCTCCGAACAGACAAAGCAATAGCCTGCAGCGCAGAAGTATTCATCGAAATCCTCCTAATAATGCTAAATTTTGACAGAATGTACCGGTTCATCCAGTCAAAACATCCTATCATCGAGTCAAATATTTGTAAAACTAGCCAAGGCCCATGGTTCGCTGTGCTAATTCAATAACTTTTCGCGCGGTATCCTCGTTCACGTGCGCAATACTTCTTATATATCCTGGCTCTGCTTCCGCCACTGCCTCGAGCGACCCAAGAGTGTTGAGAATCTTTCTAGCGCGCGTATCACCAATGCCAGGCACCTCTTGCAACAAATGGAAGGTTGCATCGCTCGATCTCAGTTTGCGCGAAAGACCAGTGGCAAAGCGGTGCGTCTCATCACGAACAGCAACAAGAACCCTCAAAGCTGGTGAGTCTTTTGGCAGAATCAGCGGATCGCTTTTATCGGGCAGCCATATCTCCTCATTTCTTTTAGCAAGGCCTACGACATTGATATCGAGGCCAAGATCGTCTAGGATTTCTTTGGCTGCCGAGACCTGACCCGCACCTCCGTCGACGAGCACAAGGTCAGGTAGCTCGGCTTCCTCGTTGATGAGCCTAGTGTATCTGCGCGCTACAGCCTCTCGTATAGCGGCAAAATCGTCAATCTTGCCTTCGATAGAGCGAATTCTAAAATACCTATAATTCTTTTTATCGGCGACTGCCCCAAGAAAACTCACTAGCGAAGCCACAGTATGCTTTCCACCAAGCTGAGCTATGTCGAATCCCTCGATATGCATTGGAACAGTTTCCAGTCCAAGTCTCTCTTTTAGCTCCACGAGAGCAGCTATGTCTCCATGCGCGCGGCGACGCTTTGCTAGCTCTTCTTTTGCATTCTGAAGCGCCATATTCATAACCGCCCAGTGTCGCTCGCTATCAGGAATCTTTACCTCGACAGGCGCGCCTGCGCGATCCGAAAGATAGCGAGCAATCGTTTCTGTATTGTCAGCTCTTCGAACAAAGATTTGAGGTGGTGGCTCTCTGCCTGCGTCATAGTAGTGCGCTAGAAAACTATCGAGAGCCTCGAGCTCATCGATGCAGTGTTCGATAAAACTGTCTCTATTCTTGAGCTTGCCCTCGCGCATCTGGAAGATCACATAGCTCACCTCATCGCCATCTGCCTCCCAAGCGATATAATCGCGCGCGTCTAGGCTATTTAAGTCCACCACATTCGAGCGACCTTCAAACGACTGCACGGCCCTTATGGCTTCGCGCAGGCGTGCAGCCTCCTCGAAGCGCAGCTGCTCCGCTGCTCGACTCATCTCTCGTTCTAAGTCTTTGACTAGCGATTCAGTGTCGCCCGACAGCAATTTGCGTACTTTGTCTACCTGCTCCATATATTCCTCGCGGCTAATTCTATCCGCACAAGGAGCCGGACAGCGCCCGATATGATAGTACATACAAGGGCTTGTGTGTTTCTTCATATTGACACAGCGTCGCAGAGGGAACATTCGCTTTATGAGGTCGAGGTAGGTATCTATTGTCTCCGCACTTGGATAGGGGCCGAAATACTCGCTTCCATCATTGATGATGCGCCTCGTGCGAAATACTCGGGGGAACTCTTCATTAGTTATTCGGATCGAAGGATAAGTTTTGCCATCTTTGAGACTGATATTATATCGCGGAGTATATTCCTTTATGAAATTGTTCTCGAGAAGAAGTGCCTCGTATTCGTGCGCAGCCAGTACCCACTCTAGATTATGAATATGCGAGACAAGATGGCGAGTCTTCGCATCCTTCTTTCCAGCGAAATAGGAAGAAAGCCTTTTTTTGAGCACTTTAGCTTTGCCGACATAGATAACCTCAGAAGTTTCATCTCGCATAAGATAAACGCCCGGGCATTCTGGCGCTTGCTTGACAAGCGCCTTTAGACGTGCGCGGCGTTCGGCATCGGTTTCCACTATAGTTTCTTTTGAGGGTTCTCTGACTCCTTTAATTGTGTCTCGATCTGGGGTTTCCTTAGCTTCCGTGCTTTCGCATTTCTTGGCGTATTTGGCATTCATAGTATATAATTAAAATAAGGCTCTTTCATGGAAAATACAAAGCAGAAACCTGAGCCAGCTCAAAGCTCTAGCGACCTCTCTGCCATAATGGCGATATCCGAATTGTCCATTATGGATAATAATGGCTGCTCAGATGAGTATATCCGCTCGCTAGGAGAGAAGACAGCCCATGCCCTCGAGCGCTTGGGAGGTATTGGTGCTGCTGCCTCGGCTTTCCACTTCTGCCCATCCTGCGGCAGCCCAAAACTTTACAGTGTAAGAAGTCGAATGTGGAAATGCCCGACCTGCGGTTTTGAATACTTCCACAATGTAGCTACGGCGGCTGGCATCATAATCGAGGCGAAGAATAAAATCGTCATGATAAGGCGCCACAAAGACCCAATGAAAGGCAAATTTGCACTCCCTGGTGGATTCACAGAGCCTGGAGAGCGAGCAGAGGACGCAGCCCTCCGCGAATGCTACGAAGAGATTGGTTGGTCTCCAATTCACATCAATTTTCTTGCCACATTCCCGAATGTGTACCAATACCAGGGAATTCCCTACGCGACATGCGATGTCTACTTCTATTCGCGAGGCAATATCGTGGAAATCGACGATTTTCACCTCGATCCAGAAGAAAGCGATAGCGTGCAGTTCGTAGCCGCAAATGCCATTCCATGGTCAGATATAGCTTTCGAGTCAACGATTCGAGCTTTGCACTATTTTATCTTGCACGAGAGCATAGGCACTGCGCCACGCTTACCCGAATTTGACGCTATAGAATAGAATAGAGAGCATTTCAAGCCATAACCTTTTTCTCCATAACCTTTTTTCTATAGAAAGCCAGGACATAGACACTCAGTGCCTAACCCTATGCCCAGAATTTTCTAGACATCCTCCCAGAATCCCGACTTCTCAGATTTGAAGAGTGCATCGATCACTTTCATATTTGCAATCGCATCCTCCGGTGGAGTTGGAACAGGCTTGCCTTCGATTATGCTCTTCGAAAAAGCATCGAACATAAGCCTATATTGCCCAGCGGGTCCAAGCCTTACGATACGAGAACCTATAGATGTAGAAATGCTCATTTGGGCGGGGATATCATCGTACATATTAAAGGGGATAAAAATAGTAATTGCCCCAGCCGTTCCCACGATATCGACCTTTTGTACTGGAAACGACTGCGTAGCCACCGTAAAAAGCGCTTCTGTATCGCCAAAATCCAGCACCCCAGACGAAAGCACATCTGTGCCGAATTCCACATCGCGCCGCACAAGAGAAAGAGCACGCCTTGGCTCTTTGCCCATTATGAATCTGCTCGACGAACAGGCATAGCAACCAATATCATAGATCGCTCCACCTCCTGCCGAGAGCATATTGCGGATATTGCGCGGATCCCTATTGTTATAGGTAAACTGCACGTAGATATACTGCGGCTTACCAATCTCGCCTGCTTGGACTACTTCTCTGGCATGTACCCATTGCGGATGGAATCGGTACATGAATGCCTCCATCGCCTTTACGCCCTTAGATTCTGCAAAGAGTACGGCATCTTGGGCTTGGGCGGCATCCATGGCAAAAGGCTTTTCGCACAGTACATGCTTGCCAGCTTCCGCAGCCTTCTTTATCCACTCGGTATGAATATGATTGGGCAATGGAATATATACCGCATCGATTTCGGGATCCTCAAGTAGAGCCTCGTAGGATCCATAAGAACGAGCAATTCCTAGCTCGCTTGCAGCTTGCCTGGCTTTCTCTGAGTCTCGCGACGCTATACCGAACATCTTGGTAAGTTCTGAACCTAAAAGCTGATGATGCACCCTTAGCCTATAATGATTGGAAACCGAGAGAATCCCCCATCTAACAAAGTCCATACCGACCTCCTAAAAGAAACATAAAGAGGGTTTACCTGATGATTTCGACAGAATTTACGGGAAATTCGACAGGGTTTACAGGATTTTGTTTTGGGCAAAGAGACAAAGAGAACCCTGCCTCTTTTTCTTCCCTCAAAAAATCATCCCATTCATCCCGTCTCATCCTGTCATCCAGTCGAAATATTCCCTTTATCCAGTCTAATTGTTTGCTCCTATAATGACTATTTCTATCTAACTGCAGTAAGTTCCTTCTTAAACTTCCAGAACAGCGCGATGCTAGCCACCGCAAAAAGCGTGTAACTTGCAAAGAGCCAGCGGTAGCCCAAGATTTCGACCACTGTCCCGCCCAAGGCACTTCCAAGAAAAGCCGGCAGACCCATACCCACACCCATATAGAGCGCCATGCCAGTAGTTCGGTCTGAAGGCGGCGTTTTCAGATTGATGAATAAAATAGCTGCTGGCTGGAAAAGCCCATAGCAGAGCGAATGTAGAAGCTGACCTAAAACCACACCAATAGGCGTCGGGAAAAGCGCATATATTAAAAGCCGCACAATGATGGCTGCAGAAGATATCGCAATTGCGACCATAGGGCTTTTCCCCTGAATGAGCTTCCAGGACAGCACAATGAATGGAATCTCACAGGCCGCAGACAATGCCCACATTGCGCCTACAGCATGCCAATTAAGCTCCTCTGTGAGATACATCGAAAAAAATGAGCCTATTGGAGCCATAGCTAACCGCCCTAGCGCTATAACGCCTAGCCCAATGAGGTAAGTTGCATCTAGCCACTTGAATGAAAATCTAATTTTCTCTTTGCGCGTCTGCCCCGCACCAATCTCGGGCAAAGAAGGTATACTCAGCAAGAATAGCATTGCAAGAACACCCAATGCTATCGCCATCGTAGCCGTCGAGCTCGAATCGAATCCAGGAATCGACTGAGCGATAAGCGCCACCACCACGAAACCAGCCGAACCAATTGCCCTAATAACGCCATAGTTCGGCGCTTTTTCTCTCTTTTTATTGGAAGACTCTATGGCGCGCAAAAGAGAAGTGTCCAGCACAGGTACAGGCGTCTTGATCCCAATTGACAGCAGCGCAAGACTCAATAGCGTAATCAGAGGAACCCGAAAAGGTACAAGCAGCACAAGCCCCACAATCGTCATTATCGCGGACGCATATAGAAAAGGTTTAAGCTTTCCGAATCTGTCCGCAATCTGAGCTATGAACACCGGCCCTGTAATTCCCACAAGTTCGAAAAAACCAAGAAAAAAGCCTACCGCAACAGGGCTATAGCCGAGCCTTCGCACCATCAGCTGCAGATAGGGCGATGAGATGCCGTACATCGAAAAGAGCATAAAGTAACCAAGTCCAAAACGCTGCGATATCTTTTGTTGATCTGCAAGCTTATCCATAGCTACTTGAAAGAATAGGGTTAAGGCGGAAATGCGTCAATATTTGTTGCAAGAATATCAAAGAATATGTAAAATGATTATTAATGGAAATGTCTATTCTAGATATTTTACATACTCACTGTCCTTCCAATCAAAAGAAAAAAAATCTACTCATGATAGGTGGGCTTCTCATAGGTGATCTTTTTGCCGTCATGACAAGTTTTGGCTCGGGTTTTTTCTTGGAAAACCTTATCGATATGCAAGGGATCAATTTCAAGTCATTTGTTAATTATTGGCCTTATCTTCCAGCATTTATAGTCATGTTATCACTTCTAAATCTATATCCTGGGATTACCCTTTCTGCACCAGAAAAGTTAAGGCGTTTTGCTATTGCCTCGTTCCTTGCCCATGCAGGTATTATTCTTTCCCTATATATTGGCGCTAAGAGATTTGATCAATATCAGACGGCGTTCTTGTTCTCTTGTGTCTTCAGTATTCCTCTTTTCTTTTACTGCAGAACTGTTTCAGAATCATTGCTTGTAAGGCATAAAATGTGGGGAATTCCTGCTGTCATATTTGGAGCAGGGGAAACGGGTAGGCTCGTTGTCGATCGCCTTCTCGATAATCTCAAATTGGGTTATATCCCCGTGCTTCTGCTCGATGACAATCCTCTTCTTGCTGGTGAATATCGAGGCGTCCCCATTATTACAGGAACTAACCTTGGTTCTCATATTGCATCTTCGCGAGAGGTCCAAACTGCTATTATAGCAATGCCAAGAGTGGATCATAGGCGTTTAGGCGAAATCATCGTTCAGCAGGCTATGGAATTCCGCCGATATATTATTATTCCTGATATCGTTGGCATTTCGAGCTTGTGGATGACGGTGCAGGATCTTGATGGAATTCTAGGCTTGCTTACCGATCAGGAGCTTCTCGAGCCCCGAAATATGGCGATTAAGCGCTTGATGGATATAGTACTAAGCATTATTGGTATGATATTGCTTTTGCCGATTTTTATCATTATCGCGATTCTAATAAAGCTCGATTCTCCTGGTCCAGTATTCTATCGCCATCATCGACTAGGTAAGGATGGCAAACCTGTGAAAATACTTAAATTTCGTTCGATGTACAACAATTCTTCTCAAATGCTTGAAAGCTTGCTACGGGATAGCCCAGAGGCACGGACAGAATGGCAAGCTAATTTCAAGCTAAAAAACGATCCTCGCATAACGCGGGTTGGCGCTTTTTTACGAAAGACTAGTCTAGATGAATTGCCACAATTATGGAACGTTCTAAAAGGCGATCTCAGTCTGATTGGTCCTCGACCTATAATTAATAATGAAGTAATAAAATATGGAGATAACTATTGGCTATTTTCCAAAGTAAAGCCTGGGCTGTCGGGTTTATGGCAGATATCTGGTCGTTCCGAGACGGACTATGAGCAAAGGATCGCGCTTGATGTATACTATATTCAAAGCTGGTCGCTTTGGCTCGATCTCTATATACTCCTCAAGACAATTATTGTAGTGCTCAAAGGTGATGGTGCGTATTAGATTCTCGAACGCAAAAATAATTCTGCTCTTAATCCTTTCTCTTATTGGAGCTGATATAGTATATGCGGATAGCATACCATCGCTAAGGACTGTCTTGCCAAAGCTGACAAGCGATGAGATACATAGGCTTTTGGCTTATGACCTTATTATCGAGGATTACATAGAGAACAGTTCGCCCAGACTTTTGCCCTCGGGTCAAGCAGCTATGACCCTGCATGAGAGTCTACCAGATCGAAAAGAGGGAACCAAATATCAGACTGCATATCTAATCGATGCTGTTCGGTTTTCTGATACAGATAAGCTGATATTTCTTAATAGGCTAGCACAACTGGATACTTTATCAGGAATTACTTATTATTCTGAGACAAGGAGCAGGGAGACGATATTATTCGATGATGTCTATGTGGTCGAAACTCCAGGATCGCGAATTCCTCGGCCAGTAGGAGCCTTTTCCAAGATTCCCGAGCAATTGAATCTCTTTATCCATATAAAAGATGCAAATTTTGGATCGACATGGTTCTCCGTATCGCTTTTCGAGAAGGATAATGTATTCTTTTTCTTAATCGAAAACGCGCTACCCATGGGCATAGGGCCTATTCGCGCTTTTGATGCAGGAGATTTCCGAATCGCGTTTTCTTTCAATGAGGTACAAGAAGGTCTTCTAGTCAGCAGCGTGAGCTATTTCAATCCAAAAAAATTGGCTTCCAAATTTGTGGATATTTTCTCTGCGGCAGAAAAGAGAATTCGCGCTATCAGTAGCTGGATGGCAGCACAAGCAATAGAAGCCAAAATTACTTCGGGGCATCGATGAATACTGAATTGCATGAGCCGAAGCCATCGATAGTAAGCAATTTTCTTTTTTCGACCCTTAGTACTTTCTTGACCATACTTGTTCCCCTTATTACTTATCCCTATGTAGCAAGAGTTCTTGGCCCAGAGAATCTCGGTCGCACAGGTATTGCTTCTTCATTCACAAATTATTTCATTGCAGCAGCGCAAATTGGGCTTCCAGTCTACGGCGTCAGGCTCGTAGCTCAGCGCAGATCCGATAGGAAGGCGCTTGAAACAGGTGTTTCAGAACTCGTTGAGCTTTCGATGTTCTCCTCATTTTTGGCTATCTTGGCCTTTTCTATCGTTGTGATGCTCATTCCGAAATATCGAAGTGAGTGGAGCCTTTTCTTTGTATTCGGATTGACTATCGTAACTTCCGCCATGAATCTAGACTGGCTTTTTCAGGGCATGGAGCGCTTTCGATATATCGGCATCCGCAATGCAATTCTCCAGGTGCTATTCGTGGTATCGCTCTTTCTCTTTATTCGCAAGACTTCGGACTATATTGTTTACGCATTTTTATTCTCCGCTGTTGGATTCGCCACAATGGCCATAAATTATGTCGCCGCGCATAAGAATATCAGGGTTAGGTTTAGAGATCTTTCACCTCTTAAGCATCTTAATTCACTCCTAGTAATTACGCTTTTTTCTTTTCTCGTAACAGTTTATACAAACCTCGATTTTTTATTTTTGAGCTTGTTTTCACAGACAGAGGAGGCAGGATTCTATAGCATCTCGATTCGGATTGCTAGGATTGTCATTGCCTTTACAGCAACGCTCAGCACTGTGCTCATGCCTCGCCTTTCGACACTTGTCAATACGGCTGAAGAAGAAAGTACGAGGCTCTTACAGAATTCTTTCTCGGCCATTGCATTGTTTGTAATTCCAGCGGTTTTTGGGCTTGTAGCTATTGCCGATGATTTAATACAAATATTTGCTGGCGCTAGATTTGCACCTGCAGCATCTTCAATGCGAATAACGGCATGGATCGTACCGATAGTGGCATTCTCGAATGCGCTTCAGATGCAAATCTTGATACCACAACAGAAAGAGAAGTCTATGCTGGTTTCTTTCAGCATCGGAATCGCAGTGACTGGCCTTGTGCTATGCTTTGCAGTAAAGCCTCTTGGCCAAGTAGGGGCCGCCTTAGGCATGTTGGCAGGAGAGACATCAGTCCTTGTTGTACATGCATGCTTCTGCGGGAGAAAGGCGATTTCTATGGTGTTTTCACGAAAGAGACTATTTCATTACCTTTTAGGAGGAGCACTCTGTGGGCTAGTTGCCTATTTTGTAAGCAAATTATCAGGGATAATGCTTGTTGCAAGGCTTATATTGGCTATTGCTACAAGTGCGCTTTTCTATCTTGCATTTCTTCTTGCAGTCAAAGACGATTTTGCGCTCTTCATCCTAAAAAGCGGACATAAGAATATGAGATAGATATGAGAAAGACCTCGAGCTTTGCGCAAAATATTGGGGAATCCAAATCCGACCATATAATTAGCTCTCGAAAGATAATAATAATCTCTCCCAATGGGCTCTCTAATGCAGGAGGTGTAGAGCGAGTCATGCTCTATGCATATCGTGCTCTTTCGGAACATGGTTTTCAAGTTGGCATAATTGATCAAAAGGCCTTGTCTGAAAGCAGAATCGGTCGATTTTTCTCTATTTTCAAGAGAGGAGTATTGGGTTTTTTAGGACAATCGTTTGGATTATCGATAATTGCCAATAGAGAGCGGAGATCGGGTGCTTTCATAATCAATAATGGATATGCCGCCTTTTTTGCAAGATCCGATATTCTATTTTGCCATGGATGTGTTCGGGCTGCACGCTTAGCACAGCACAGAGTGCGTTTAGAACAGCGCAGGTTGGATTTATCAAAGCGCGAAGAGCATTTCGATAATACTGAAATCCCAAGGCCCATTAGGCTTATCGAGCGCTTGAAGCTCTCGCTATATGGACCAGATGAAATAGCGGAAATGATCGCAGGGCACCGTGCACGTATCATCGTAGCGGTATCCGAACATTCACAAAGGGATTGGCAGCGATATTATCATCTCTCATCTGGCAAATTCGAGCACCTTCCCAATACCGTGGATACAAGACATTTCCATCCTGCTTCGGAATCCAACGAACGAGAATCTTCGAAACAATCTCGCAATGCGCTAAGAATTCTTTTTGTGGGGTCGCTTACATACCTCAAAGGCCTCGATAGGCTAAGAACAACGGTTGAAATGGCTCGAGAAGCAGGGAAGAATTGGGAGTTCATAATCGCAACACCTTCATCCTTTAATACAGAACATTTTTCTTCAAAGCCAAATGTTACTATCCGCAAGGCTGTTAGCTTTGCTGAACTACCAGACCTCTATCGTTATTGTGATGTCTTGTATTTCCCTTCTATATATGAAGGATTCGAAATGGTAACATTGGAAGCGCTCTCTTCGGGATTACCCGTTGTAGGCACAGATGTGGGGGCAATTTCTGTTCTTTGTAAAGCAGGATTTCCTGGCGTGTATCGCATCGAACCCGACGATTTTGCTCAAGTCTCCAATGCTTTCGAAATAGCCGCGGCCCAATGGAAGAACCATGCCGAGAAGCATCAATTGTATAATCTTATCGATGAGAATTATGGAATTTCGACATGGTCGCAAAAGCTTATAGAAATTGTGGAAGCATGCTATGAGTGAACCATCTATTTCTGTCATTGTGCCCACATATAAGCGAGCTCAATTGCTTTCTCTTACCCTTCCCACATACCTACAGCCGGAAACCAGCGAGCTTATTGTGGTGGACGATTGTTCTCCAGATACAACTCGCGAGGTGGTCGAAAGCCTTGCAGCGGACCATCCACGAATCCGGTATATCAGAACAGATGCAAATCGCAAGCAGCCCCATGCAAAAAACCTTGGTATCTCACAAGCCAAAGGGCAATATCTATATTTTGGAGATGACGATTCCGTTCTCTTGCCTGGCTCTTTAGAACGACTTATGACAACTTTGCACGACTATGGCGCTTCGATAGTAGGCGCTTGTGCGCCTTATCTCACAAGGCCACCCAAGGATAAAGACTTTTCTTCTATCTTTGAGGAAATTCTTGGAGAGATAGAGCAATCAAAGCGATCGCATAAGACTGAAATTAATAAAAGGCTCATCGATCCTATAAGCCTCGAAGCTCGCTTTGATATAAGAACTAAGGAACCAGTTGAAGTGCCCTTTGTTCAAGCTTCCTTTCTCGTTTCGCGCGAGTTGGCGGAGAAGATTGGCTTCGATGAGTACTACTTTGGCAATTGCTATCGTGAAGAGACCGACTTTCTAATCCGAGCGCACAACGCAGGCGAAAAAATCATATACGAGCCCCGCGCTATCCAAGCCAATCTTCCCCGCTCGATTGCTATGGGTGGAGCGCATGATGGTTCGAGCAATTTTCTGATTAGAAAATTACGCTACTTCAAATCTGCACTCGAAAATAACTGGTATTTTCTTACTAAAAATAAAGAGGCCTTACAAAAGGCCTTTGGCCTTGATGTTTCTCCTTTACATCGGCAGGCAGTGTTTGCAATTATAATTGCACGAGTAATCATATCTTACCCACTCCGCAAGGTGATAGGTCATGAGCTCTGAAATGGATGCCATTTATAGAAATGAACTTCGTGTCCTATATGTTCGAGGCGAAAGAATAGGGCAAATCAAAGGAGGTGCAGATCATGTGTCAAGCTCGCTTCTTTATATGCTCAGAACATATTTTCCGCATTCAGTAAACGAGCTCTATCTCTATGAATTCTGCAAGCGACCAACAAGTCGCCAGGCGGTCTTCTTCGATGCATTACAGGGCTGGTTTTTCCCCTATGGGAGACAAGAAGCAACACAATTCCGTAGAATCATACAAGATTATGATTTTGTCTTTCTGGATCAGTCGGTCTACGGAAGGCTTCTTTCCGATGCCCTGATCTCTCGGCCAGAGCTTAAAACTGCGGTATTATTTCACAATGTCGAATGCGAATTCTATGCGCAGCGAGTTTGGCGCGCAGGCCGAATTCATAATGCCTTACTGCTCCCAGCGATTCTAAGAGCCGAAAAAGAAGCGTTAAGAGCCGACCTTGTAATGACACTAACAAGAAAAGATAGCA
>MWDY01000225.1 GCA_002070755.1 Spirochaetes bacterium ADurb.Bin110
AGAAAAATAAAAAACATAAGACAAACCTGGAACGAATGCAAGATCATAGAAACTTTTTCTAATTGCTTTTTATAAGTCCAGATATATAATCTCAGAATATGCATATTTCGCCCATGCCCATGATACATAAAGGTGCATTGCTTTTGGTTTTCATGTTTTTGTCTAGCGCTCTTTTTGCAGACACCATCGTTATAACGCCGGAGGCGTTCAATCGCATGATTGAAACCTCCTCGGACATCTTGGACGAATACTATGAGTATTCGAAGGAAATTGAGAATCAAAAATATCGATTCGTATTCTATGAAACCTTACTAGGGACTCCGAATAAAGCTTTTGTCGTACCCACGACCCTCGGTGATAGAAATGGAAGGGTCCAGTTATTTTGGACACGAAGATAAGAGAAATCTATGAATTCTGCTCCTCATATTCCGATCGTGTCAAGTTCTGTTCGCAATTTGGTTGCAAAGCAGTCATTGGAGCTTCCCTTCTCTTATGCTGCCTGATATAACAACGCTTGCTGCTTTGCAAGCGAAGCCTCTGAAATATAACACCGTCCTGTCTGCCAATCCTCTTCGTATTCCATGAGGTACGAACATAAGAGTCGCAGATATGAATCGACGCTTGGAAATATCCCCACTACCTTTTAGCGCCTCCGAATCTCAGCATTCAGTCGCTCAATGCTATTTGTCGATGATATCTTCCGTGCATCAAGTTCTCCAAATGCATAGAATTGCAATGAATCTTCTAAGCCTTCCTCCAGGACACTAATTGCTTCAGGATATCGTGCTGCATACTCCTCGATAATCTCATGCGCATACCGAATGGCAGAGTCTCTATCTGGCTGTAACCAAATTGCTTTAAGCTTTTGGCCGAATGCTGCCTTATCCTTATGAGATACTCGGGCTAGAATATTGCGCATAAAGTGGACCTTACACCATTGCCAGCTTGCCCCAAGAAATTCTTTCTGGATCGCAGCCCTAAGCCCATGGTGCGCATCTGAAACACACAACCAAACCTTCTTGAGCCCTCGCTCCTTTAGTGAGCTAAAGAGGGCTTCCTGAAGAACCCTCTTTTCTTTTTTTCAAGAAACTATCAGCTTCTCTATGGGCATCAAAAAGGCCCTTCTGAGCAGCTCAGCAATGGTAGCAATAAGTGACACAAAGAAGGCTTTCGCCTTCCTCCGGTAGAGCACCATCAGGTTCATCACCAAAAACACCATCATGATTGCACTCTCACTCGTTACCCGTAGCTTTGCCCCTATCCGATCAAGCGAGTATCGCCGTTTCCCTTTTCCAAACTTGCCTTCAATCCCAATCCTCACACTCTCATCGTGACGCCCTATCCGTCGCTGCTCGCGTAGTCTTTCTCTGTTCTTTTCACCCTCTTTGAATGGTCGCCCCAACTTTGACCCCGACAGCCGTATCCCATTCTCCTCACAGTATCGCAGATTCTCTCTCGTCCGATAGATTCTGTCGGCACATACCACTTCAGGATACCTGCCATATCGCTGCTGGTATGATTCTATCTGCCCTTTCAAATCCTGACATTCATTGTAGGGTTCCCACGAAAGCCTATGCACTTCGCTTAACCCATCTACCAAGCTCACCGACAACTTCGCCCCAAACTCATACTTCTCTCTCGCCTTACCGCTCACAATCGCTCGCACATGCGGTTTAGTAATACTCACTATCCTTCCTTCGAGTGAGTGACTCTTCCCACAGTACATCTGTCGTTGCTGCCGTACCAACTCCGAGATCACCATCAGCGCTCGATACTGCCTCTTCGTCAGTACATCAAACCCTACCACATCCTTGTAGCCACTAATGATCCTCAGATTCCGTTCTACATACTGCAGCTGCTGCTTCAACGCTTTCCGTAGTGCCCTTTCTCTTGGCTTACGATTCCGTATGAATGTCAAAAATTCTTTCCTCGCTATCTTCCGGTATGTCCTTGGCTTCTCGTAGTCATGAGGCGCGTGTTCCTGAAGCGTATCGATAATCCCTTCTGTTTTCCTTCGCGCTTCATCTAATAAACCCACATCGTGCGGATATCGCATGTCCTCAGGCGCACAGGTCGCGTCAACGATCAGCGTACCCTTATTGCTCTCCCCAGAGTCGCTCCCAGTACTCCTATGATCTCCTTGTGCTCCTTCAGCTTCTTTTTTCTGCTTCTCGATGATCAACGCGTTTACTTCTTTCAGTATGTCCCCCGTCAGCCGCTTCCTAACCGGATATACTCCACAAGCTCTTCATCCGGCAACTTTGACTTCTCTTTAATGATGAGCGCACCTAATGCAACCCGAACCGGCAAAGCCGGTCGACCATTGTTCGTCGCAAAAAGCTTTGAATATTTCGCTTCAATTTCGTCCCACGGGATTAAATCTGCCAATATCACCCATCGATTCTGCCGGTTGAGCTTTCCTCCAAAAACCATGTCAAATTTCTCAAATTCAGGCATTCTTTCTGGTATTCGATACATCGATTCCCTTCTAAGTGCACGCCTTTTTGACCTTTTCCCTCATTTCCCTTGCACTTTATGTCATTAGACTATCATATAATCTATTATTCTACAATACCTTAGCGCTTTTTAAGGAACTCATAGTTAGCGTCACCGATTAAGCTTATTGAGAAATCGTTTGATTTAGCGGAATCCTTATTTGTTGATGGTTGTTGGTTCGGTTTATTGGCCAGGATCGATTGATCACCTTTGAATAGGCTTGAATTTGACAAGGAATAGTCTATCGTTCTGTGATGCCTACTGGCCTGATAGTGAAGAATTCTGCTTTCTTTTCAATTGGGCCAATCTCCGAAATGACACCATATTCAAGGAAATTCAAGAAAAGTACAAAAGCATAGAATCCCAAGAATTTGAGATGCAGCCAGCCGTTGAAAAGCTGGCTGCCGTCACTCTCGACTATCCTGATTACTGGCTTAAAGCGATCGGGTATGGCCCATTCGATGTAGGTGTCATTGGTCGTGCTCATATCCGAGGATAGAACGATTTTTATGCCTTAAGATCCAAGCTTGCCCTTATCGAGGATGCCCTTGTCGTTCGTAAAAGGCATAGATTGAATCGGTTCAAACATTCTATGAATCGGCGAATCGGCCAAAGAAGCCGCGATCAATTCTTTTTGCGAAGTTCAGCATGCTCCTCTTTTACTCTTTGCAAAAGTTCTGGATCCGTGAGCAGGCTT
>MWDY01000226.1 GCA_002070755.1 Spirochaetes bacterium ADurb.Bin110
CGATGAACGCGGTACTATTCAAATCGATTCAGATGTTTCTGGCAAAGGCGGAGTGCAGCCCGAGATTCGCATCCCACGAACTTGGCAGAATATTGCTGCATATGCGTCAGGCAAGGATGTCGAGCTTGAATTCGCCAAGCAATGGCTTCTAAATCAAGATCCTAGATAGGCGCGCTTAGATTATAGAAATCGGCCCAAAATAATCTTTATAGATACACTCTCAAGCCATTGCTCACTGCAAAGCCATTGAGATACGACTGGCCGCTATTGGTCTTTGCTCCAACGCCATTCGATCCTAATTTCTCCATAGAGTCGAGTGTCTTAGTTTGCCATGAAGCTAAATTATATTTAATCACTTTTTGATGGGTTCTTAAAATGAATATTTACAACGGCTTTTATGTCTCATATAATCCATTAAATCAAACAGCTTATCTTGCATAAGGAGGCAAATATGATAAAGCTGATAGGAGTTGTAATTGTCATTGTTGGCTTCGCTCTGAATCTCAACAATATCGCCATTATTCTTGTTGCAGGATTTGTGACTGGTCTCGTTGGTGGAATGGATTTGATAAAAATCTTGGAAACAATCGGAAGCAGCTTCGTAGCCAATCGAGGAATGGCAATATTCATCATGATAATGTTCGTGACAGGCACTTTAGAGCGAAATGGATTACGAGAAATGGCCGCCAAGCTTATCGCAAAAATCAAAAATGCTACCGCTGGCATAGTTATTGCTGCCTATGGTGTTCTACGGCTAATTCTTGCAGCATTCAATGTAAGCCTAGGAGGTACAGCTGGATTTGTTAGGCCAGTTGTCATGCCTATGGCTATAGGAGCTGTCGAGGCGAAACATGGCCAGGCAAATGAAAAACATGTAGAGGAACTTAAAGGCATGAGTTCTGGTATGGAGAATACCACCTGGTTTTTTGGACAAGTCCTTTTCATTGGTGGTGGAGGCGCTCTCCTTGTTCAGTCTACGCTGAAGAATCTCGGATATGAGACTGACTTAGCAGAGCTTGCAAAGGTGGAGGTACCTGTTGCTATTTTTGCACTTATCGTAGCATCGATTATTTATTACCTAAAAGATAGGCACCTTGATAAGACTCTTTATGGCCAGAATCAATAAGGAGGCGATAAAATGCAATTTTTCATAGATCCTAAGATTGCCCTTGGGGTAAAGTTGCTTGAGGTTCTCTATATAATAATGGGACTAATAGTAGGATATAATGGAATCAAAACCCTTTTCGAGAAAGATCATAAAGCAAGGATTGGTACTGCAATATTCTGGATTTCTTTGGCAATAATATTGATATTTGGTCATTGGTTGTCGAAGCTAACTAGCGGCATACTCGTAGTTATCATGGCCATCCCTGCAATATTTGGTCAGGTAAAACCTGGCCCAGCTGCCCCACCAAGCAAAGAATATACCCAAGCTCAAGCAGAGAAAATAGGTTACAAGATATTTGTTCCGACCCTCATGATGGGAATAATGGCTATTATCTTTGCCCTTTTCACAAAAATCAGCCCATTGGTAGGCGTAGGATTTGGTGTCATTATTGCAGCGATACTTCTCATGATTTTCTCAAAGGATAATACTCCAAAGGTTTTTCTTGAGGATTCCAAACGCATGCTTGATGCAGTTGGTCCACTTTCTATGTTGCCAATGCTTCTTGCTGCCCTTGGAGCTATTTTCACTGCCGCTGGAGTTGGTAATGTCATAGCTAACTTGGTAAGTAAGATTATTCCACAAGGGAATATTACTATTGGCATTATTGTCTATGCTTTGGCTATGCCACTTTTTACAATCATAATGGGCAATGCTTTTGCTGCTATTACAGTTATCACGGTCGGTATTGCTGCGCCATTCGTTCTTGCTCTTGGAGCTGATCCAACTATTATTGGAATGCTTGGATTGACATGTGGCTATTGTGGTACCCTTTGCACGCCAATGGCGGCTAACTTCAATATAGTACCTGTTGCCATCCTTGACATGAAAGGCAAATACAATGTTATCAAGAACCAGCTTCCCATTGCTGCGATAGTATTGGTGTTTCAGATCTGCTATATGCTAATAGCAAAGTAGATCAAAAAGAAAACTATTGCTTTTTTGTTACCGTAGAAGCCCTAAAAACCTTCTACGGTTTCTCGATGAGAAAGGAGGTGCGTGTAATGCGAATATTATTGACAGGTTTTGATCCATTCGGAGGAGAGAAGATAAATCCGGCTTTCGAAGCTGTAAAACTTGTTCAAGACAGAATTGCAGATTCTGATATCATAAAGCTCGAGATCCCCACTGTCATTGGCAAGTGCGACAAGCTCGTAGCCCAGATGGTCAGAGAAAAAAAACCTGATGTAGTGCTCTCGATTGGTCAAGCAGGAGGCCGATTCGATATTTCGGTAGAACGTGTTGCAGTCAATATTATCGATGCGCGTATACCTGACAATGAAGGCAACCAGCCTTTCGATCAACAAATTCGAAAAGATGGTGAAAATGCATATTTCGCCACGATACCTGTAAAAGCGATAGCAGAACGCATCAAGTCGAAAGGTCTACCCGCAAGTGTATCCTATACGGCAGGCACTTATGTCTGCAATTACATCATGTACTGCGAGCTCTACATGGCAGCAACTGAGTTCCCAAAATTGCGCTGCGGCTTTATTCATGTTCCTTTTTCTACATCTCAGGCGATAAATAAGCCTACTCCAGTACCGACCATGTCTATCGAGAATATGACTTTGGCAATTGAAGCTGCAATTGAAACAATTATTGCCTCATGAACCACTCTAGTCATAAATAGACATAATCATATATAAGCAGGACAGCAAATAACATGCCAATTCCATTAGATGAAGGAGCGAGAATTGTCATCCGTGAATGGCTTCGAGCCCGAGAAGGCGAGAGGATAACAATAATATCCGATGAGCTGCATGTTGCGGAAGCTATGGCTATGCGTGAACAAGCCCAATTAGTAGGAGCATCACCTATAGTAATCCTCGTGGAAAGCTCGAGTCCCCAATGTGGCGAGCTTTTTGACGATCGATTTGATGCTTTTCTCAACACTGATGCAATTGTTGGCGCAACACACAATTCAATCATGACGACTCGGGCAATACGCGACTCAGTCAAAGCGGGTGCGCGTTTCCTATCTATACCTTTGTCCACGAATGATGGAATTCCTTTGCTACAGCACGATTTTATTAGGATGAATACAAATGAAGTCAATAGGATAGGCTTGCAAATTCGAAGCTTATTCATCGATGCATCTGAGGCTCACGTGACTACGGATCTGGGTACTGATATACAATTTTCAATAAAAGGCCGTCTAGGAAATGTCTTTCATGGCTTATGTGATCAACCAGGAGTTTCTACTTCTGCAAGTTTCGAATTCTCCATCTCTGTGGTCGAGAATAAAACAGAAGGTGTGGTTATTCTTGATGGCTCAATGGGATACATAGGTTTGGTGGAGGAACCAGTAAGGATACTTATTGATCGAGGCAGAATTGTTAGTATTGAACAGAATACTTCTGGTCGCAGGCTCGCAAAATATCTGTCTGACTTCCAAGACGAAAGAATGTACATAATCGGAGAACTTGGAATAGGGCTCAATAAGATGGCAAGCTGCGCAGGCCGTTCCTATATCGAAGATGAATGCTCTTATGGAACTTTTCACATTGGCATTGGTCGCAATATATCGCTCGGTGGGCAGCATTATGCTAATGGCCATTTCGACCTTGTTATGCATAGACCAACAATCAAAGTCGATTCCCACAATGTTATGAAGGATGGAAAGATAGAGATTTTTGAATTTTGAAAATAGATTGGTCTTATATTGATGGAGAGGCAAATCGCTGGATCTTGGGATTATCGAAGAGCGAGGATTAAGCCTTGTCGCAAAGAAGTCCCTCTCCTCGCTCAGATTATAGAAATAGGCCCTAAATAATCTCTATAGATATACCCTTAAGCCTGTGCTCGCCGAAAAGCCATTGAGATACGACTGGCCGCTATTGCTCTTTGCTCCAACGCCATTCGTACCAAGCTCGATAAAATAAGAAGATGATAGCGGACCGCTGGCCTTCGGCATAAAGAACTCAAAGCCAAAATGTCCATAGCCGCCAAAAGCAAAAGGATCGCTATCGAAGGATGCAGCGGGAAAGAGAAACAAGAATCCGCCTTCTCCATAGAGTCGAATATCCTCATTTCTCATGAAAGTCGCCCCCACAAGCCCCAATCGAAGCGCATAGAAGGTCGCCCAATTGGCATCTTGCTTCCATAATACAGAGCCACCAAGCCGGACCGCAGTTTTTTCATGCCAAAACCAGGGGCTAGTAATCTGAAAGCCCGTGCCAAATTCGTTGCCCCATTCCTGAAGAGAAAAACTCAGGGAAATACGACTCGCGGACATATGGCTCGCGCTGGTGGGTGCTTTCTCAATTTGAGCAGCTTGAGAAGATGCCTGGGCTGGCAGCATAATTGCAGAAACAAGGAAGACCAATACAGGCAAAATCTGACCCAATGTTGTGCATAGTATTTTATGTGGTTTCTTTTTCATTTGATGAACCTCCTAGATTATTGGAATTCTTCAATAATTCCGTCAATTGACGGCTATAGTCTAAAAGGGCGGACCTCCCTTTTGGAGTAATTCGATAGTATGTAGTGGGTTTACGGTC
>MWDY01000227.1 GCA_002070755.1 Spirochaetes bacterium ADurb.Bin110
TGAATCGCCTTGTCGTATACTTAGGCTGGCACAATTATGAAAAACATTACAGGATTGCTAAGCATATCTTTCTGACGCATGCTGAAGTAGCTGGTATTGAAAGAAATGAGATTTGCAAGGCTAGAGAATCACAGTTCAAAGAGCGTGCATTCCTAAGCAGAATAGGATTGTCGATTCTTGAAAGAAGGCTATGGCTTAGGAGTTTCTCAACTCCTCTTAAGAGAAAAGCTGAGTATGTGCCTTTCTATGCTTATGCATGAAGAACACTCCTAGCAGATTGCCAAAGCAATATACACAAGGTTCGTAGCAGTATTCATGATTGCATCATACATCAATATAAATAAGATAATTGTTATATAATGATATTAATACTTTACCTATAGATTTCCCACAATATACCTAATGCCGATTATCTATTATGATATGTATTTCTTTATTGTGATTATACTGAATAGATGCGTCAATGCATTATATATAGATATTGCAATATAGGGAAGGATTGAAAATGGAAAGATTCTTGGGGCGTAGTGGATACGCGGAGGATCGAATTCTTGAATTCTTTGCACGTCTAATCGGCGATCAATTTTTCGTTCAAAAAAAAGATATCCTTGTAAAGGACGAAGGCATTAACTATCGATCGCCACTCATAGCTGCTCTTATCGAGAGCTACATCGAGGATTTAAATGCCTCTGTGACTTCTAAAATGTCTGGAAGCGAAGAAGGAACAGGAGAGAAGCAAGCCAGAATACGAGCATTAGTGCTTACCGAGCATGAAGAGGTGTTAGCAAATCTACGGAAGCTGTTTGCAATTGCTCATTTTGATAGCTTGATAGTATCGTCAGATGAAGCTTTGAAAGAAGCAAATAAGGCCCTTTCCGAGAGGGCAATAGTTGCTATGCCTGCATCTCTATTCCTCGCGGCGACACAGGGATTCGGGCTCAAGGCGAGAGAATTTGGTTTTGTCGTGATCGAGGGAGCTGATCTCTTTGGAGATATGCCTAGCGAAGTGCAGCGTCGAATATGGGGATATCTACTTCCTCCATGGCAGCGGAGGGCAGTCCTCTTTGCCGAGCATATTGGCATAAGGACAAAGAATATGGCGCTAGATTTCGCAAACGATCCGGAAACAGTTATTTTGAACAAGGCTCAGGCAAGCTTAAGCCAAATAAACACTTACATGTATCGTCTTAATTCGCAGCAGAAATTCAAGGCGCTGCTTGCATTGATCCAAGAGAATTCTCAAGAAGGCAGAGGAGCCATCATTGTATTATGCAATTTGAGGCAAACATTGAAAGAATTGGAGCTCAGGCTCGAGCTTAATCACATTAAGGTGAAACATATTTCAGCAGCTGATCCGAATGCAGAGAGAAAAGCTCTTTTTATGGAATTTACCAAGATTGAAAAGGAAGCTGATAAAAGCCAATTCGTTTTAGTCGTTTCCAATGATAATCTGCGTGTGCTGCCTTCGGAATTTGCAAGTCTAGCAATTCATTATGATATCCCATTAGATCCTGATATATATCTTGAGCGAGTACGAATAATGCGACCAAAGGCCTCGACCATAATAGGTCTGGTTTGTGAACGCTATGAAGTTGGCTTATCAGCAATCAATTCAAGATTTGGCCTGCAATTCGAGCTCAGAGAGCCCACCCAGAGCATGTTGGAATACCGCGACGAAAGCGAAGGCATACCTTTGAGGCTTGAATTTGAAAACCGATCTTCGGGACAAAAGGCGGGGCGCAGCGCTAAGCAAAGCAAAGGCCCAATGAAAGGAGAAGGTCCAAAGAGCCCTCAAAAGGCTCAGCACAAAAAACCAATAGAAGATTTTCATCAAAGCAAAAGAGCTTCGCAGAGCAAACAAAAGAACTTGGCTCAGGAAAGCCCAAGAGAAGACCAAGGTAGCGAACTCTATTCTATGAGTACCGATGAATGCCTGGCATATTTTCGAAAAAAATACCGCGGCATTCTAGATTCACCGACAGAACCAAAACTGTCTCCCAAGAAAGAAGAAAATACAAGATCTAAGCCGGCATCGGCACCATTATCCTTTGAAAAGACAATGCCCGCAGAGAAAGCAAATAGAAGGCAAACGGCCAGCGTGGCGGACTCTGTTGAGGCTAATAAAGGAGATGAGAATGAGGCTGGTAGTGCAAAATCGGATAGTCCAGGTATAGTAAAACGGTTCATAGAAAGATTTTTCTCAGAAGCGGATGAAAGAAAAGATTAAGGAACAAATGAAGGCACAGATAAAGGCACAGAAATGCAAAAGAGGTATTGATAAATGAAAATATTGTCACATACAGTTAAACCAGCGCTAAAAGGTCGTCTGACCAAGCTCGATTTAATTGCACGAAACCTATGGCTTTCGTGGAATTTCGATGCCGTATCCCTCTTTACTCGCATAGATCGAGGGTTATGGTCGGCTTCAGGACAAAATCCTGTAAGAATGCTGGGTATGCTAAGCCAGGAAAAGATCGATGAGCTTGCCTCCGACCCTGCTTTTCTCTCGGACCTGGATGAGGTCTACTCAAATTTCCAACGCTACCTAAAGAATAGAATATGGTATCGCGGACCACGGGACAGAGTGATCGCTTATTTTTCTATGGAATATGGCCTCGACGTTTCCTTGCCGACCTATTCTGGTGGACTCGGTGTGCTCTCGGGCGATCATCTAAAAACCGTAAGTGACCTTGGATTACCGCTAGTGGGTGTTGGTCTTCTTTATCGCCAGGGTTATTTCAAGCAGTATCTGAATGCCGATGGCTATCAACAGGAAACCTACCCCGAAAACGATTGGTACAACATGCCGGTGGAGCGCTGTGTCGATGCCCAAGGTGCACCTGTGCTCATCCAGGTAGAAATGGCAGGCCGCTCCATCAGCGCTGGAATCTGGCGTGTAGATATAGGAAGAGCCCAGCTCTATCTCCTTGACACGAACATTCTCGAGAATAAGCCAGAGGATCGCATCATCACAGCGACGCTCTATGGCGGCGACATGGAAATGCGAATAAAGCAGGAGATTTTGTTAGGAATAGGAGGAATTAGGGCACTTAAGGCACTCGGTATCCATGTAGGTGCAACCCACATGAACGAGGGACATTCCGCATTTCTAGCGCTTGAGAGAATCAGAGCGCTCATGGAAGAATATGCCTTAGATGCCCATTCAGCGATTCAAGCATTCATACCTACGAATATTTTCACGACACATACGCCAGTGCCTGCGGGTAACGAGCGCTTTGGAATCGATCTAATGGAGAAATATTTTCGTTCTTTTGTAACTGCCCTTAGCCTGGACTGGAACGAATTTTTGGGCATGGGTCGCGAGAATCTCCTGGATAACCAGGAAAGCTTCTGCATGACTGTCTTTGCGATGCGCTTGTCCGCTCGATCGAATGGTGTGTCCAAACTACATGGCGAAGTATCTCGCAGAATGTGGAGAGGCTTGTGGCCCGAGCTGGATCTGAGAGAGATACCTATAGGTCATGTAACTAATGGGGTTTTCCCCAGAACATGGATCAGCCATGATATGCTCAGCCTTCTTGATAATTTCCTTGGACCGAAATTCGAGCTAGAGCCTGACAATCCCGATGTATGGGCTGCGATAGATCAGGTATCCGACGAAGAGCTATGGAGAACCCATGAACGTAGGCGAGAGCGCCTAGTCGCAATAAGTCGTCAGCGTCTTACGGCAACATACAAGCGCCTCAGCCTGCCCGATGCAGAGATTGTCCGATCCAGCGATGTGCTTTCTCCCTATGCGCTTACATTGAGCTTTGCTCGCAGATTTGCAACTTATAAGCGAGGAACCCTACTTCTCAAAGATCCCGATAGACTAATAAGACTTCTTACCAACAAGGATAGACCGCTTCAAATAGTAATCGCTGGAAAAGCACACCCGCATGATATGGCAGGCAAGGAACTCATTCGGGAAATCATGCATTTTTCTAGGCGAGAAGAAGTTTTTGGTCGCCTGGTGTTTATCGAAGACTATGATATGGCGATGGGTCGCTACATGACTAGTGGCTCAGATGTTTGGCTCAACACCCCACGCCGTCCGCTTGAAGCGTCTGGAACTTCAGGCATGAAGGCTGGTATGAATGGCGTTCTCAACTGCTCGGTTCTCGATGGTTGGTGGGCTGAGGGCTATAGCTCCGAGATCGGTTGGGCCATCGGTTCTGGCGAGGAATACAAGGATGAAGCCCTTCAGGATGAAATAGAAGCCGAAGACCTCTATGATCTGTTGGAGCATGAAATTTTACCGCTCTTCTATACTAGAGGACGAGACAACATTCCACGAGGCTGGCTCAAGAAAATGCGCGCCTCGATGAAGATTATTGGCTCCGAGTTTGCAACGCACCGAATGCTCAAGGAATACTATGCCAACTACTATGAGCCCGCTCTAGGGGAGAGCAGAGCATTGGAAGCGGATAGCTATCGCTCGAGCGTATCCCTGGCTCGGTATATAGAAAAAGTCAAACGCGTTTGGAATAGGGTTAGCATTGTCGAATTTAGCGATGACGGAGCTCCTGTTATGCCAAGAGGAAGTGCTATCAGAGTAAAAGCTCTCGTCGAGCTTGCTGGTCTTTTGCCAGATGATGTTGCGGTCGAATGCTATTTGGGCAGGCTTTCGAACAAGGGAGAAATCCTAGAGGGAGTGCGCATTCCAATGACCTTATTAGGACACGAAGCGCAATACTACCGCTACCAATGTGACATAAAGAGCGAAATAACAGGCCAGATAGGGTATTCTGTGCGCGTTTTGCCAACGCATCCGGCTTTGGATGGTCGCTTTATGCCAGGGCTTGTTCGATGGGCTCAATAGCAGATTCTGCGCTCGAAAATAGATTGGTGAAATATGATAGATGAAATGGATGAACGAAAATTCTGTGGCAAGGTAGCTAAAGTGAAATTATTGCGTTGACAAAAAGGGAATCCACGCGTAAAATTTTAATATAGCCAGATGTAAATTAGCTGATCTGGCAGGGTTAATTTGGTTTTTATACAATTCCAATAATTCTAAAAAACTAGACGAAAGGAATTATATATGAGAAAAGGATTTTTCATCCTGTTGTTGGTGGCTTTACTGTCCTGTATCGAGCCCTTTTCGGTTTTTGCTGCAATAAGCGGCGACCCGATAAAGCAATATGGGCTTCCTTTCCTTATCACAAACGCAGGGCAGGGGCCGGGAGGCAAGATGGCCCGTCTTTTGGTCTCACAGACCAAGACGCTGGAACTAGATAAGGATTTCTTCTACTTGGCCGAACCAGTTGAAGCAGACCTTAAGGAAAGACCATATAAGGCACTTATGGTGATAATAGGATCTTCGGATAAGGGTTTGGGCGCCTCTGGAATAACCATCGATCAAGAGATAGCCAGGCTACAGCGAATAGTAAAGGCATCTAAAGACATGAAGCTTCCGATTATCGCTGTGCTTCTCGAGAAAGACAAGCGGTCTAATGTTGCTACAAACCCAAACGAGCGCTGTATAGATACGATTTGTCCCTATGCCGAATGGATGATTGTCGTCAGGGATGGCAATACTGATAAGCGATTCGATAAAATCAAAGAGAAGTATCACATACCATTGACCATCATAGATAATGCAATAGATTTCACCTCGCTCTGCAAGCAGATTTTCATCAAGAAATAATAAGCGCTCATATCAAATTGGGCATCACCTTGATAAAGAAGGATAACTATGTATCTTAAGACATCGATAGTGCTGGCTGCCATGGTCGTCTCATTTGCGCTTTCTAGTTGGAAGCTAAAATCACCTGAGATTTCGATGGTGATAACCGCTATTGTGGGCGCATTGGTTGCTGGTCTTGGCTTGCCTGTGCGGATTCTCGTAGAGGGACTGTTCACCAATTTCGATCTCGCTATCTTGTTTGTTTGCGCGTCGATTTTCATCAATATCTATTCCTATTCAGGGTCCATAAACATAGTGACTAGAAAATTAGTCCAACGCGTAGATAATAAATGGGTCCTTCTAATCTGTATGGCTATCTTTATGCTAATTCCAGGAGCGCTGACAGGAGCGGGGAGCGTCTCGGTATTCGTAGTTGGCGGTCTTGTAGCTACTGTCGTTCGCTATATGGGACTTTCAGATAGGAAAACGGCAGCCTTTGTATTCATTTTTGCCATTCTATCTGCAGCAGCTCCGCCTATCAATATTTGGACAATGATGATGACTGCGCAGGCGAACATGCCGTATGTTGGGTTTGAAAAGCTGCTGCTTATTCCAATTCTGATTGTAGGTGCCTTCACCATAATCTACCTCGGTCATGGTACAAAGCCTGAAAGAAAAGAAAAAATACTTGCAGAACTTCCTGAAGCGGCATCGGACATGGGCTGGTTTAGAATTTTGTGCCCGCCTTTGGTTCTAATTGCGCTAATACTCCTATCATTGTATACGCCTTTTTCTATACCGGTTCTGGGACTGCCTCTAATGTTTGTAATTGCCACAATTGTTGCTGTCTTATGTAACCCTAAGAAAACCTCGCTGAAGGATTACTATGGTGTCATTGCGGGCACTATCGAACAGATTTTTCCGTTGGTTGCGACCGTGATAAGCGTTGGTGTGCTGATCAATGTAATGGCTGCTACCGGTGTACGCGGGCTTCTTAGCATAACTTTTATAACTCTGCCAAAAATTCTCATATTTCTCACTGTGCTCTTGTTCTGTCCATTTGCACAAGGATGTCTTAGCTATGGAAGCGCTATCATATTCGGTACTCCACTTATCTTTATGTTCAATGCAGCAGGAATGGATACTACAGTGATATGTGCCGCGCTAAGTCTTATTTTCCCTATTGGAGATTGTCTTCCTCCCTCGAGAATTGTAGGTCGCGTCTCTATCGAGACAGTGGGTTACAAAGGGTCCTATATCTCTTTCCTTAAACAGATATTCCTGCCTGTGCTCGTGCTTGGAGGTTTGGCACTTATCATGCTGATTATTCCCAATAAGCTCAGCTTCCTTAAATGAGGAGAAAAATATGGTTTTTCTTGAACAAGTAATACATATCATTTACTTCATCCTAGCTGCCATAATAGGCTTTTTCCTCTTGAGGAATTTATTCAAGAGGACATCGCGAACTGGCCGAGTGTACGACATTGTATATGCTTATTGCATTATTCCCTTTCTCTTGCGCGTGTTAGGCATCAAATAAGAGGAGGGAGCTATGAAAAAGGATAATAGCATGGAGGAGAAGAAATCTTTTCCATATTTTAAAGTAATATGCCTTGTAATCGCACTGATATTCGCCTTCTTCGGAGGAAGAGAATTCTACGAGCTCCGACACTTCAAAGAGAGCTTTGTCTCGGCTCCTGGTTTGACCGAAGTGAAGATGTTAAGTGATTATCTTTCGAGTCTAAAAGGAACCTGGATGGATACTCCGATATTCGTCTACGATTCGGGTGTTCCAGGGGGAAAGGTTCTCTATATGGCCAATGTCCATCCTTATGAACCAGCTACAAGCCTATCTGCCTATATTTTGATGGAGAATATCAAGGTAACTAAGGGGAAAATTTTTGTAATACCACAGGGTAACCGAAGTGGATCGACCACGGGCATGCTGGGGAACGCCTATCCTAAGTTCTTTCATGTTCCGACAGCTTTTGGAGAAAAAAAGTTTCGAATCGGAGATCGTGGGACGAATCCTCTCGACCAATGGCCTGATCCTTTCACATTTGTCCACTATCCATCGAGACAGAACTTGGCCTATCAGGATATTCGCAACATGAATCGGACCTATCCAGGAAGGGAAAATGGTACTCTAACCGAGCGAGCCTCCTATGCAATAATGGAGCTTATCCGTAAAGAGAATATTGACCTATCCATAGACGTTCACGAAGCATCGATCATGTATCCTGTGGTAGCTACCTATGTGGCGCACGAGCGTTCATTTGATATTGCAATGATGGCTGCAATGACGCTTACAGCTACAAGTTTCGATATGAAATGCGAGTCTTCTCCAAAAGGCCTTCGTGGATTGTCTCACCGCGAATGGGGCGATTTCAGCGATACTCTTGCTGTGCTTATGGAGACTCCAGAGCCTTTTATCGATCGTGTAGTAGGACCTATGACAGAGGAGCTCTTCACGGAAGGGAAGGATGAGTTTCTGGCCACCGCAGCGAAGCACGGACTCACCTATGTTCCATATAGCCTTGATTTTGGCTCTCCTCTTTGGTATCGCTGTGGACGACACCTTTCAGGAGCTCTTGAAGTTATCGATCAGATGAATCAGTTCTATCCAGAAAAGGAAGTGATTGTTGAGTGGCCAACCTACGAAGATCTCAAAGAGCATGATTGTGGATACTTCTTCCATGACCCTGATAATGCAGACCCCAGTTTTGTATTTAAGATATGAGCGATAATGAGGAATAGAAGAATAAGGGGTTAGAGATTTATAAGATTTGAATCTATGCCGCCGCTACCTGAGTAAGATAGTTTATCAAAAGGTAAGTGGAGGCAAGAGAATATGGGGTATTCCCCAAGAAAGGAGTGCGATATGAAGAAATTTGTAATGCTGCTGACGATAGTACTATTCGTATTTAGTGCACAATCATCGTTTGCATGCACTATTGTTGGCGTTGGTGCAGATGCAACTGTCGATGGCTCGACAATAGTAACTCACAACGACGATTCTACATCAGCAGATTTTCGCCTGTGGATAATTCCAGGGCAAAAATGGCCAGAAGGGTCGACTCGCGATCTTGTCATCGACTCGCATAACTATGGAGATTTTGGCAAGTATCCCGAAGTGAAGGATTACGGGAATGGCATGTTAGTCTCTGAAATTCCCCAGGCCTCTGAAACTTATGCCTATTTCCATTCTCGCTATTCATTTATCAACGAGAAAGGCGTAGCAATGGGCGAGAGTACCTTCAATTTCGATCAATCGACAGATCTTCGCAAGAAGACCTATAAGCTAATCTTTGGAAATAATACAGGTCTGATCGATTGTTGGAATGCTCAAGATATTGCTCTGGAGCGAGCATCTACCGCCAGAGAAGCCATTCAAATCATGGGAGATCTAGTGGAAAAATACGGATGGAAAGACCCTGGCGAAACAATGGATGTTGCTGATGGCAAGGAAGTATGGATTGCCGAATTCTATGGACTAGATCTTTGGGCAGCGGTCCGTATTCCGTCCAATGCTTTCTTCGTTGCAGCGAACAGGGCTCGCATCGACCACATAGATTTTAATGATCATGAAAACTATATGTACTCTCCGAACATTAAGAGCTTTGCAATAGAGAATGGTCTCTGGTCTGAGAATTCTGGAGTTCCCTTCTCTCCTGCCGAGATATACGCGCCTTACGAAGGTACTTATAGCACCCGCCGCGAGTGGAGAGCTTTAAGTCTCGTTGCTCCCTCTTTGAAGCTAGACCCAAATGCGACACGTTTTCCTCTCTGGGTCATTCCAGAGAAAAAGCTTTCAGTACAAGATATATTAGAAATTTGCGGCGACTACTATAAGGGAACACCTTATGATCTTTCTCTAGCTCCTGAGGCTGGTCCTTATGGGGATGTTCTTAACCCCTATCACAAGGAGAGGTCGATCAACCTCTTTAGAACTTGCTATGTAATGATCGCAAATATAAAAGATCGGCTACCTGACCCTGTAAAGTGTCTCGTATGGTATGGATATGGAGCAGCGGATACTACTTACATCACGCCACTGTGGCCAACCATGAAAGAATTGCCTGAGCTCTATAGAACTGGAAGCCGCTTTGAAGAATTTCGTCGAGATTCAGGCTGGTGGACAAACTCTTATGTTCAGCAGACAGCAAGGATCAACTACCAGAGTGCCGTAAATGAAATTCACGATTTCCGCAACCCAAGACTTGCTACTCTGTATACAGTTACCGAAGAAATACAGAATACAGCCGCTAGCTTGATCAGTAATGGAAAAGAGAAAGAAGCGGCCGATCTTATTTCTTCCTTTGCTTTTACTACAGCAGTGAAATGGAACGATGATTGGCTAAAGTTTGGTGATGAGTTGTATGGAACTTATATGTGGGGCTACAAAGATATGAAGTCTCAGCCGCCGAGCGCTTGGTGGAATGAGATAATGCAGAAAGCTCCAAGAAACCCTGTTCCATTCAAGTGATAGCTAGATAGAATAGGCACTTCAATAGGCTCTTCGCAAAGATTATGAACATGGGGACAGCAAATAGTGCTGTCCTCATGTTTTATTAGGGAATTATAAATGCAAGATATATTCGACGTCGCGATAATCGGAGCGGGTGTCTGCGGAGCGAACATTGCGCGCAAATTATCGCAGTATGAGCTAAAGGTAGCTTTGCTAGAGAAAGAGATCGACGTATCGCTCGGCACTTCCAAGGCAAATTCGGGCATTGTGCATGGTGGTTTTCATGATCACATAAGCACTCTAAAAGCGCGTCTGGAGCTCAGCGGAGCGTTGATGTTCGACCGCCTCCACGAGGAGCTCGATTTTCCTTTTGAACGATGTGGAATACTGGTTGCCGCGCTACATGAGGACGAGATGCGAGCCATCGAGCAGCTGTATCTTCAGGGTGTAGAGAACGGTGTTATTGGAATAGAGATGTGCTCTCGAGAACGCATGCTCGAGCTAGAGCCCAAACTAAATCCCGAAGTGGTAGGTGGGCTTTATGCGCCTTCAGGTGGTATTCTAGAGCCCTATCGCTTTGTGTTTTCGCTTGTGGAATCCGCACAGAAGAATGGGGTTGAGATCAGGACACAATTCGAGGTTGTGTCTGCGGCTCGCGAGAGAGAATTCTGGCACATCAGAGCAGCGGATGGGCGCGAGATACAAGCTCGCTTTGTTGTGAACTCTGCAGGTCTCTATGCCGATAAAATATCCGATGCATTCGGCGGCGAGCGCTTTGAGATTGTACCGCGCAAAGGAGAGTACTATCTTTTAGATCGCACTACGAAGGCCAAACCTTCGCGCGTCATTTTTCCCGTGCCAACCGAAGTCTCTAAAGGCATTCTCGTGATTCCCACCGTGGAGGGAACTGTTCTTATCGGTCCCACCGCCACTTGCGCCCGAGACAAAGAGGATTTTGCAACGAGCCGCGAGCAGCTCGAGCATATACTGCGCACAGCTCGAATGATGGTTCCTTCGATTTCTGAGAACGATGTCATTACGAGCTTTGCAGGGCTCAGGGCTTCCTATGGCAATGATTTCTATATTGCGATATCCGAAAAGGCTCCTGCCCTAGTACAAGTAGCGGGTATCCAGTCGCCAGGCCTTACGGCGAGCCCCGCCATAGGCGAATATGTCAAAGACCTCCTCAAAAAAGCAGGCCTCAGGCTCATCGAAAAACCCTCCTGGGACCCGTACATTCGCAAAGTCCCTCGCGCCCGCGACGCCGACCCTTTCGCTTTAGATTCTCTCATTGCGCAAGACCCAGCATACGGCAACATTGTCTGTCGCTGCGAGTGCGTAAGCGAAGCCGAGATAGTCGCCGCAATCCGAGCGGGCCACACTACCCTAGACGGTATCAAATACTATACCCGCGCTCAAATGGGGCGATGTCAGGGCGGCTTCTGTACATATAGGATAATCCGAATACTAATGCGCGAGACAGGAATGAGCTACGACCAGATTACCAAGCATGGCGGCAATTCCTTCATTCTCAAGGGGCGCCTATGAAGCAGTTTATCTTCGACGCGGTGGTAATAGGCGGAGGGGCTGCCGGAATGGCCGCCGCTCTAGAACTCGATTCCCGAGGGAATTCGGTACTTGTTCTCGATCGGGAGGAGAGTCTTGGTGGAATCCTTATGCAATGCATCCATAATGGGTTTGGATTAATCGAATTCGACGAAGAGCTCACAGGCCCCGAATTTGCCCAGCGATTCGAGGAAAAATTGCATACTCGAAATATTCAGGTTTTGCTTAAGACCACGGTGCTAGACATCCGAGAAGAGAATGAGCACAAGGTGATCTATGCTATTTCGCCAAAGCAAGGCATGATGCACATCGAAGCGCGGGCGATTGTACTCGCAATGGGCTGCAGAGAGCGAAATCGAGGCAACATTCGCATTCCTGGAACACGGCCGGCAGGCATCTACACCGCCGGTCTTGCGCAGCGTCTCGTAAATATCGAAGGCTATATTCCGGGCAAGGATGTAGTAATCATCGGTTCTGGCGACATTGGCCTTATAATGGCTCGCCGCATGAGCTGGTCGGGTTGCAAAGTGCATGCAGTGATTGAAATTCTTCCCTATCCAAGCGGACTTACGCGAAACATCGTCCAATGTCTAAATGATTTTGCCATTCCGCTATATCTTTCTCATCTTGTGACCAATATCTATGGTAAAGATCGCGTTGAAGGTATAGAGGTTGCTCCAATCGAAGCCGGTGCGCTCATAAGCGAGAAGGCCTTTCGGATCGCATGCGATACCGTGCTTTTATCTGTTGGCCTTATGCCGGAGAATGAGCTTTCACGGAACGCAGGAATCGAGATTCAGCCGTCCACAAATGGGCCTTGGGTTGATAGTACGCTAATGACGACTATGCCAGGGGTATTTGCCTGCGGTAATGTTCTCCATGTTCATGATCTTGTCGATTATGTAGTGGAAGAAGCGCGTAGAGCGGGCGCTAATGCCGCAGCTTGGCTTTCGGGCTACAGGCCAGCGCGCGAAATTCGCGTAAAGACAGGTTCGAATATTCGCTATATCATGCCCATGCGCGTCAACCCAGAGCGCGAGAATCGACTCTATATGCGCGCTCTCGTGGTCAAGAATGACGCGCGGCTCGATGTGCGCCTCGATGGTACAGTAGTAAGATCGCGGAAGCTCGCCCATGTGCAACCATCCGAGATGCTTAGCCTCACGCTAAAGCCAGAAGAGCTTGCAGTAGCAGGACGAGATTCGACCTTGGAGATAGCGCTTATATGAAAGAATTGATTTGCATTACCTGTCCAATGGGTTGCCATCTCTCTATCGATATCGATGAGCATAGCGAGATGAAAGTGACTGGCAATCGCTGTATACGCGGAGAACAATATGCCCGAGAGGAAATCCTGAATCCTAAACGAGTAGTAACCTATACCTGCGAGGCGCTTTTACCCGAAAACTTCCCTGTGGCTAATGGATCTGAGGTATTACATCGCGTTCCTGTTAGAACGACAAATGCCTTCCCAAAGGAAAGAATACCGGAGCTCATCGCTGCGCTTCGCGCTCTGAGCATTCGCATACCTGTTGAGCGTGGAGATATCGTCATTAAGGACGCACTAGGCACAGGTATCGATGTCATTGCGACGCGCAGCTATTCATTGGAATAACCAAGCTACTGAATAGCGAAAAACAGTAGCTGGCCTTGCTAGATCGTTATTCGCCTTCCTTTATGATCTCGATTTTTATGCCCTCTGGTATATCAGCTATTTCCTTGGGAGGTATCGTTACCTTAAGAATACCATTGCGGAAAACTGCCTTTACCTTTTCCTGATCAAATTTATCCGCAGGGACATAATACTTTTGCCTGTCGATATCCTTGAGTCTGAGCCTGCGTTTGAAATAGCGCACTCCCTCTTCCGGCTGTTCTGCTTTGATCTTCGCAGAAAACACCATGTAGTCTCCCTGGAAAGAGAGGCTTATATTCTTTTCGTCGAAACCTGCCAAGGCGAATTCGAAAACAAGGCTTTTGTCAGGCAACATGTAAACATTAGCGGGTGGATACGAATAGTTGGGATAATAATCCACATTGTCGTCTCCGTGAGCCTCGAACCACGCGCCGCCCATGCCGTGGCACCCTGGTTTATGCTCTCTGCCTTCCTGATCCGATCCTCCAAACTCAGGCGCGAAATTCTTGACTCTTTCACCGAAATCTTTGGCTGCCTCGAAAATGTCGTCGAAGATAGCTCCAATGTCCATGTACGGTCTCTTATTCATATTTCTTACTCCTCTCGGAAACCTTCCGCTGCCGCGGCCTTTGCCCGTCGGCTTATAATAGCTTCCCATGCGGGCAAGCTCTTTTCTTCTCATCTCAATATAGAAATAAAAACTCATTAAATCAAGAAAAATCATCGATAATAAAAATCTATGATGTGCCACATAATCAAAAAGGGGCTGCCCTATCTACAGGGCAGCCCCTATCTAGACTGAAAGCTGACAATCCCTACTTCGAAGGGTAAAGCAGCGGATAATCATTCGCCCTGCCTATTGCAGCCAGGTCTTCTGGAATGACATCCCAGTTCCCGAGAGGCCATACCGTAACCGTCCCCTCCTGTTTCTCGAACCACTTTAAGAGGAAATAGCGGAGGTCCTTGGTAGTGGCACCGTTTACGAGCTTCATGGAGAGAATCGTGTCTTTATCGAGGCCCGCACCCTTTTCCAGATGCCCACCGCCGCCAGAAGCACGATAGGAATTGATCGCAACAGTATATGTGGCTTTGGGATTGAAAGCGCGACCGTCAGACATGCAGTAGATCGATACGCGCTCGCCGGCAGGCTTGCTTACATCTACCACATAGTTGATACCAGCAGCCGAATCGTAGTTATAGTAGCGAGTCGCAGTCATAGGCATATTGGTACGATTGTCCAGTATAAGCTTGCCATCCTTGTCTCTCTGGAATGCGATGAGGTGATTGCCTTCGTTGGGCATGGTATCGAACCAATATTGGTATGAGTACTCGAGAAAGTCTTTGATCTGCTGTCCGGTAAGAGTCATGGTGTATAGGAAGTTTTCGTAGACATACAGATTGAACATGTCGCGCACATATAGCGTTCCATCGGGGCTCGAAGGAATCTGAGCATCCGCAAAGAGTGGTGCGGCAAAGGAGATATCGGCTGGAGCCAGTCCAAGTGTCGGATCCTTGCTGAGTTCGAGCTGGATTATATGGATGAGATCGACAAAAGCCGAATCGCCGAACATCGAATCGCG
>MWDY01000228.1 GCA_002070755.1 Spirochaetes bacterium ADurb.Bin110
TGACTGAGCGATAGAGTATGGTTTTTCTACGCTTTTGGCTGTCGGTGCAGCGGCCTGAGCGGCGTAATGTGGCATGGCTGAGACTTAGAATGAACTGGCTATGGCTAGTAAGGGATATGGTAATATTATTTGGGAAGTACTGAGAGCGATCAAAACTGACAAAGCCATCAATACAGACAGGCTCTCTGTGAGAGGCACGAGGACGTAAGAGAGAATGCATGGCAAGAGTTTGGTGGCTAAGTCTCATGATGCGATTATTGATAGTTCCCAAAGAGACCTTGAAGTGTCTGGAGAGTGCGCGCTGGCTCATGCTTGAAGACACAAGACGCTCAATTTGTCGATAGTCGAGCCTTTTCTTGGCAAAGTAATCTAAACTGAATGTTTGTGAAGAAAAGCTATGACCACAGCTCTTACAGCGATAACGAGGTACATCTCCAAAACATTTGGTGGAATAGAAGCCTAGACTGACAAACCAGCGGCCTTGGGGAGCAGCCTTATGATTTGGACACTCAGGATTTGGGCAGAAAGAAAAAGAATGCATGGATTACCTCCGTACATTCTCTTTATCGCCCTCCTTCATACATCTTGCTTCAACTTCTTATACAAGGTTCGTAGCAGTAAAGATTCCTTAGAGTTAAACAATCTTTATCTCGATTTCTCTTGATACCTACACATCTGTATAGTATAATCCAAGCATGGAGGCAAATTTTTCCTCGCCATGCGATCTTGGCACTTGCGATCTCAGAATTGGGACAGTGGGGTATGAATATCCCGAATGGGAGGGCGTTCTCTATCATCACGGGACGGATAAAGAAGCATATTTGCGCTTATATTGCGAGCGCTTTTCGACTCTCGAGCTGGATTTTACATTCCATACCATGCCCAAGGCCGCCCAAATGCGAGATATTCTCGCTCAGGCTCGAGGGCCGTCTGCCATACAGGCGCAGTCTCAGAATCAACTCATTCAGAAGATGCCTGTTCAGGAGCCTTCTGGCAGGACATCGACGGATTTCTCCGTGATTGCCTACAGCTCTCTCACTCATCGGATAGATCCATTTACCTGGTCTCGCAGCCTAAGGACATTTCTGAAGGGCATAGAGCCACTGGCAGAGGCGGGTCGACTCTGCGCGGTACTTCTCGTTTTTCCTTTTTCATTTCGCTATCGCGAAGAAGAACGACGCTATCTCGATAAATTGCTCAAAGCCCTAGAGACTTATCCGCTCGCAACCTATTCCCTCGCGGTCGAATTCCAGAATTCCGAGTGGTTGACGCTCCGCGTCATAGAGGAACTCAAGAACAGAAATGTCGCTCTCTGTGCGCTCGATATGCCGAGGATGGAAGGCCGACCGCCGATTTCTGATATTGTCACCTCAGATCTCGCTTACATTCGTTTTCTAGGAAGAGCTGCCCCTGGAGTTCTTACGGCTTCTTCGAAATCTTCTTCAATAGAAGAAGGAGCGTGGAGTATAGAAGAAGGATTATGGAGTCCAGACTTTTATCGTTATAAAAGGGAGGAGCTGGCGCTGTGGATTCCTCGCGTTCTCTCTATGAGCGCACAAGCGTCCAAAATGCGCATATTTTTTGGGAATCGGAGAGAGGGCAGTGCTCCTCTCGATGCGTGTGCGCTCGCCGAGCTTGTGCGTGCGGCGGGGCTATAAGGGGTTATGGGGGGCTATAAGGGGCTATAAGGGATAAGGCGTTATGAGGAACCATATATGTCTACGGGAACAATTCTGCATATCAACGCGGTAGGATTTCCTGCCGCCATCGAGATGAATATCGACCGCTCACTCAAGGCTTGGCCATTTGTTGTTGCAAATGAGCGGGCGCCCCGTGCTGTCGTCATTGCACCCTCCCCAAGCGCTCATAGGGAAGGTGTGCGGCCCGGCATGGTGCTCTCGATGGCCAAAAGTATCTGCCCTAAACTCGCCGTGCGACCTCCACAGCCCGAGCTCTACCGTAAAGTCGAAGATACTCTGCGTAGCCTCTGCCTATCCTTTACTCCCCTTGTCGAGCACGCGGGCACGGGGCATCTCTATCTCGACCTTGCAGGGACAAGCCGTCTTTTCGGTGCTCCCGAAGACGCCTCTCAGAAGCTAAGGGCGCGCATATATGAGCAAACAGGCCTTACTCCAACATTGGGTCTTTCTTCGAATAAGACCGTGAGCAAGGTGGCGACAAGAGTCTTTAGGCCGTCGGGATTTGTCGCTCTCTCTGCCAACGAAGAAAGCCAGCTTTTGCGTCATCAACCCGTTGCGATTCTGCCGGGGATAGGCCCTGTACTCCTTGGGCGCTTGTCGCTGCTCGACATCGACGAGATAGGTCAAATAGCCGACCTCACTGGAACCGAAGCCCGTGCTTTGGGTCCTCGGGGGCTCGAGCTCGTCATGCGCGCTCGCGGCGTCGATATCTCCCCCGTGGACCCTGAGCCTGTCGAGCACAGGGCTGCCTCGGGCGCAATCGTCTTTGAACCAGACACGAGCGATTCCGAGATCATGAAAATTCGTCTGAGATCCCTCGTGGCCGAGCTGGGCTTCGCTCTCAGAAAGGCGAATGTGGGCACACACAGAGCCTCCGTAGTGATCTCGTATACCGATGGGCCGACTGCGCGTGCAATGGCGAGGACAAGCCAACTTCTTGTGCGCGACGACGAGATATTTTCGCTCGCGGTTCAGGCTTTTGAGCGGGCGAAAAAACGCCGTGTACGCGTGCGTCGACTCGAACTCATCCTATCCGAGATCGATGCGGCAGGCGCAAGTCTGGATCTCTTCGAGCCAGAAGAGATTCGCCTTTCTCGCTTCCAGAGTGCGCTCGACAAGGTCCATGGTCGATTTGGATTCGAAGCCCTTGTGCCATGTTCGGCTTTGCTCGTTGCCCATTCCTTAGGTGGCCAGTCATGATCGCACCTCTTCTTGTCAGCTCTATGTATTCTCTGCTCTATGGCACGGCTTCACCCGAGGCGCTCGCAAAGAAGGCTGCAGCCCTTGGCTATGGTGCACTCGCACTCACCGATCGAAATGCCGTCTACGGACTACCTGCCTTCATAGAAGCCTGCAAACAGGAGGGAATTCGCCCAATTCTGGGCACCGAGCTTGTCTATAGAGAGACTAGACAGGAGAATAAAAATGAGGCCTCCCAAGAAGCCAGAAAAGAGTGCAAGCAAGAAGTCAAGAAAGAGATTATGCAAGAAGGCAGGGCCATCCTCCTTGCTAAGGACAAAAAAGGCTTTTCTATCATCTCGAATCTGCTGACCGCCCGCGCGCTGAACAAGGAAGAGCCTTTCGATACTGAGGCCATCCTTGCAGCGCTTACACGAACAGCTGAGTTCGATCTCGCGACAATAACTGAGCGCAAGCTCACGCCGACAGGTTGGTACGAGCTAAAGTCGACAGCTGAGCACGAGTTCGAGGGTCTCATCATCATAACCGACGATGCGATGCTGCTCGATGGGCTTTGCAAAGCAACAGTGCAGCATGAAAATCCAGAACAAGCGCTAGCTCAGAGACAGCCACCTCTAGATGCGCCACCTCCAGATGTCTATGGCCTTCTTTCGCCCTTCAATCGCCCGCGCTGGGGGCCTCTTCTAAAATCTGGCATACCCTGCGTTGCTACGGCGGAGGTGCGGTTCCTTGAGCCAGAGGATCGGCAGATACAGCGCGTACTCCGCGCCATCGACAAAAAGACTACGGTAGAGCATATCCAGGACAGCGAACTGGGCTCAGCGCGTGCTGTGTTTCCTTCCTTAAATGAGTTTTATGCGCTCTATGAAGAAGTCCCCGAGGCTATCCGCCAAAACGAGCGCATCGTGGAGATAGCCTCGTATAGCAGCCTTTTCGACGGTTTTCTCTTTCCTCGTTATGAGACAGATGAGCTGGGAGGTTCCAGTGGCTTTTTGCGCAGCGAGGTTCTCAAAGGAGCAGTGCGGCGATACGGATCGCCCAGTCCTGGATTGCTCAGTTCTGAATTTCCAAGTTGCGGATCGCCCAAGTCCAAATCGCCCGACTCTAAATCGCTCGATGCCGCTGTGTTAGAGCGCATCGACTACGAACTAGGCATCATCGACCAGAAGGGCTTTGGCGATTATTTTCTTACAGTGCGAGATATTGCAAGGCGGGCTTCCCGCACTTGCGGTAGAGGGAGCGCTGCGGCGAGCATAGTGTCCTACTGCCTTGGAATTACCGATGTCGATCCAATCCGCCACAATCTCTACTTCGAGCGATTCTTGAACCCCGAGCGTCGAGATCCTCCAGACATCGATATCGATTTCGCATGGGATGAGCGCGATAGCGTGCTCGAATCGGTCTTTGAAAGCTTTGGCGAGGACCATGTCGCAAGAGTATCTAATCATGTCTGCTTTCAAGAGCGAGCGGCTATCCGAGAGACGGCTCGGGCTTATGGCATCCCAGATGATGAAATATCCGCAATAGAGCGTCGCCTTCGAATAGAATCGAGCGAAAAGCTCACACAAAAAGATGCGCTATGGGCCGAGATTTTGGACATCTCAAGCCGTATTGTAGGTCTGCCGCGCAACCTCGGCGTGCATTCTGGAGGCGTAATTATAGTACCCGACAGGCTTTCCGACCATGTACCACTCGAAAAATCCGGAGGAGGAATCAAGGTCACCACCTGGGACAAAGAAGGCGTCGAGGCTGCTGGCCTTGTGAAAATCGACCTCCTCGGTAATCGCTCTCTCGCCGTGGTGCGAGACACGCTCTCCAACCTGCGCGAAAACGGCATTGTAATCGACGAACTCGCCTGGCAGCCCACCGACGATGCAGAAACAATTGCCATGCTCGCTAGAGGCGATACCATGGGCGTCTTCTATGTCGAGAGCCCCGCCATGCGCCTATTACAACAGAAAACAGGCTGTGGGGATTTCGAGCATCTCGTCATTCACTCGTCGATAATTCGACCTGCGGCGAATCGATATATCAACGAGTACATCGAGCGTCTCCATGGAAAGCCATGGAAACCTGTTCATCCTATTCTTGCAGGGCTTTTCGATGAGAGCTACGGCATACTCTGCTATCAGGAGGATGTGTCCAAGGCCGCAATCGCATTGGCAGGCTTCAGTGTGGGAGAAGCAGACAGAATCCGCAAAATCCTCACTAAAAAGGAAGCACGCCGCAAGCTCGAAGCCTATCGACCTTCCTTCGAGGAAGGCGCCCGTAGAAAAGGAGTCGACAGCGCTACAATCGATACAGTCTGGGACATGATGTGTTCCTTTACAGGCTACAGCTTTGTGAAGGCACACTCTGCAAGCTACGCTATGCTGTCCTTCAAGTCTGCATATCTGCGCTGTCATCATCCAGCTGAGTTCATGGCAGCAGTTCTGAGTAATCGAGGCGGATTCTATTCGACTCTAGCCTATGTGAGCGAATGTAGAAGAATGGGCCTTACTGTGCTTGCGCCCGATGTCAACGCAAGCGAGCTTCGCTGCCGAGGCAAGGGAAAGACCGTGCGCTTAGGACTCGAACTCATTCACTTGCTCGCTTCGAAGACAGCCAAGGCCATAGTGAGCGAGAGAAAGCGTAGAGGACCCTATAGATCCATAGAGGACCTTAGCCATCGTGTTCCTATGGATAGAACCGACGCCGAAGCCCTTGTTGGAGCCGGGGCGCTCGATTCCCTCTCTCCAGAACTTACGCGCGCCAAGAAGCTCATGTATCTTTTCACCCAGATCGAGAAATGCATCCAGGTAGTCCAGAATACCGGCAGCTTTTATCCAACCTGGCCATCTTCCAAAGCGCATGAATCACAGGAGCTATTCGGCGAAGAAGTATTCGACATAAGCGTCAGTCAAGATTCGCGCGATCAAAAGGACCCTGCTCAAAGCTGCCGCAGCTCACAAGACTCATTCCATGAATCCACTCGCGAGTTGCGCCGCGAACCACTCCATGAATATTCCCGCGAGTTGCGCCGCGAGTCACCCAAAAAAATCCTAGAATCCCAGATGAAATATCTTGGCACCACCCTCGACGTCCACCCCCTCGTACTCTGGCCCAAAGCATGCGCCCTCCCGCGCCTAAAAGCCATCGACATTGCGCGCCACATCGGCCACACGGTAACGCTCTTAGGCTGGCCAATCACCGCAAAACCCGTTCTCACCTCTCTCGAAGAACCTATGGAATTTGTGAGTTTCGAAGATGAAACGGCCCTCTATGAGACCGTCCTCTTTCCCGCGAGCTTTCAGCGGTATCATCATCTGCTCTATGAAGAGCGTCCTCTTCTCATAAAAGGCAGGGTAGAATGCGACCACGGCGCCGTCGTCTTGAATGTGTTCGAGATAGCGAAGATTGGGTGAATTAGAAAGCGTATCTCGCCGGCACTGCTTGCAAGCCTTACGATAAATCAGCAGTATGAAGCCGTCATTGTCTTAGAGTATAAAGAACATTATGATTTGAGATCGAAAATCTAAAATCAAGAACTATTAAAGGATTATTCAATGCAAAGCAACTATTTGTGTCCGCTTTTAGGACGCTTTAAGGACTATAGTTCTAGGAAGAATCATTTGCTCATCGGCGTCATGTCTGGAACTTCTTTCGATGGGATCGATGCTGTTGCAGTGAACATTTCGACTAACTGCGACGGCAGCATCACGAAAGTGCAATATCTCGATCATGCGACCTTGCCATATTCCCAGGAAGTAAAGAATATTCTTTTGCCCTTATGCGATGTTCAAAGCTGCAGAATAGATGATTTTGTCTATGCCCATTTTTTGCTCGGGGAATGGTATGCAGAGGCTATCCAGAAGCTCATCGATACCTCTGGTCTAAAGGCCGACGCGATCGACGCAGTGTGCATCCATGGGCAGACAATCTGGCACGCACCGACGCTGCGCAAGCTGCCTGGCCCCAAGGGCGAGCTCTCTACTCATGGCACGTTGCAGATAGGCTGTGCTGCGGTAATCAAAGAGCGTCTCTGCATCCCGGTTGTCTACGATTTTCGCGCTGCGGATATGGCGGCAGGAGGCGAAGGAGCGCCCTTGGCGCCAGTAGTAGATTCCTTGCTCTTCGGGCATCCAACGCGAGGGCGCGTCGTGCAGAATATAGGAGGCATTGGCAATGCCACTGCAATTCCTGCGGGTCCCAAAGAAGATGGCGTGTTCGCGTTCGATACTGGTCCGGGGAACATGATCATCGACGAGCTCGTAAGGCGATTTACTCATGGCGCCCAGGAGTATGACGACAATGGCGCGATTGCGCGTTCAGGACAGGTCTCGCCTGAGCTGCTTGCCTACATGCTAGATGATCCTTTTTTTGCACTATCTCCGCCCAAGAGCACGGGCAGAGAGGTCTATGGCTCGGCTTATGTCAATAGACTGGAAAGCTTTGCGGCCAAGAAGCATCTTTCCTATGAAGATATGATCACCACAGCGACGGCCTTTACTGCAGAGTCTATAACACACGCATATCGCGATTTTATAATTCCTAGCATCAAAATCGACGATGTAGTGGTAAGTGGCGGCGGCGCCCTCAATAGCACGCTCCTTGATATGCTCCGAGAGCGGCTTCCAGCAGATATTTCGGTGCTAACAACAATGGATTTTGGATATCCCGCATTTGTCCGCGAACCGCTTGCGTTTGCGGTTATGGGGCATGAATCTCTTATGGGACATCCGGGAAATCTTCCTATTGTTACAGGCGCGAGGAAGCATGTTATTCTTGGGAGCATCACGCTTTAGAGAAAATAAAAATTATTTTCATTAGCGCAATTAGATTTTCGATTGACATCGGAAAAAATGGCCTTATAATGAAATTATATTTTAGGCATGGATTTTTTGAAAAAGGAGGCGCTTATGAAACACGTTTTGCGAGTCACACTTTTACTGCTTTTACTTGGATTTGTGATGCCTTTGGCAGCTCAAGAAAAAACCCTAACCATAGGTGTCGATCAAGAAGTAATTGGTCTTGATCCGCATATAGTCACGGCCTTTTCATCGCATCGCAGGATCGATTTGCTCTATAATAAACTTGTAAGACATGATGAAGATCTAAAAATAGTTCCTGATCTTGCCGAATCCTGGGAGATTCCAAATAATATTACCTATATCTTCAATCTTAGAAAAGGTGTGAAATTCCATAATGGAATAGAGCTGACTGCGGACGACGTCATTTTTTCGCTGAATAGAATTCTGGATCCCAAGACCGCTGCACCGGGAAGATCATACATTACCTCCATCAAATCCATGGAAGCGATTGGCCCCTATCAAGTGAAAATAACTCTTTCAGCACCACTTGCATCATTTCTTGAGGGACTTAGCTCTAATAACTGTGCTATTGTCTCAAAAGCGGCAGTTGAGCAGTATGGAAATCTCCAAAAAGTGGAAGCAGGAACTGGTCCCTTTATCTTGAAAGAGTGGATTCCTGACAATTCGATGACAATGGTCAAGAATCCCAATTATTTCGATAAAGGCTTGCCGTATCTTGACAAAGTCATCTTCAGGGTTATTCCGGAACAAGCTTCCCTATTTGCGGGAGTCAAATCCGGTACTCTCGATATTGCCCAAATCAATGATGGTAGCACAGTATTACTTGCCAAGAGAGATCCAAACCTTATAGTAATGCAGAAACCAGGCATCAATTTGAGAACTTTCGGTTTCAATGTGACGCGAAAGCCATTCGACGATGTGCGAGTGAGACAGGCTATTTCTCTTGCAATTGACAGGAATGAAATCATAGCTGCCGCTGAGTTTGGAATGGCACAACCCAGCGGGCCGATACCAGCTGGAGCGACACAATGGGCTCTGCCATTAAATAGACTACCTTTCTATACTCCCGATCTCGCAAGGGCAAAGTCATTGTTGGCCCAAGCTGGTTTCCCAAATGGATTATCTTTGAAAATCGTATGCTCGAATTCCTTTGAAGGTGGTCTCTCAGTCGCGCAGGTCATTCAGAACCAACTCAAGAAAATAGGAGTCAATGGAGAATTGGAAGTCGTTGAATGGGGCATCTATATTGACCGATGGAATAAAAAAGATTTCGACTCTATGGTCGAACTTCGAGGAGGATCTGGTGAGCCGGATCGTTTCCTCTATAGAACGCTTCATTCCACAGGAGGAGTGAATAATTTCCTTTTCAAAGATTCCGAGGTGGATAAGTTGCTTGATAAAGGAAGGGAACTGACGACATACAGCGAGCGCAAGAAAGTATATGATGATCTTCAGATTATGCTGGCAGAAAAAGCTCCGGTTATATTCCTCTATTGTCCCTATGAAACTCATATTATGAATAAGGCAATAAAAGGGTTTAAGCAGATTGGAGATGGCAGTCTCTACTACATTATTGAGACCCAAAAGTAAAGCTTTATCATAAGTTGTATATTGCCTATGATTGCAGTTTCGTAGTTGTTAGTATAAAGAATCGCTGGCAATAGCCGGCGATTCTTTATTTGATGCCATATCCTAAGATAAAACATATATTATCAAGCCTATTATGCTAATCGAAAAATAGGCAGAGTTTAGAAGAAAAACAAAAGGAAAGGCTCGAGCCTAATGGCAAGGTATATATTTCGCAGGCTTTTATCTCTTATTCCAGTTCTTCTAGGTGTCTCTATCATAGTTTTTTTTCTTGTTCGCCTTATCCCAGGTTCGGCTCTTCAGATGTACCTTGGTACACAAGTCGAAGCTACGCCTGAGCAGATGGAAGAATTGAGGCGCATATTTGGTGAAGATAAACCCATACCAGTTCTCTATATTGAATGGCTTGGGAGACTTTTGCATGGCGATCTTGGATATTCTTTGAGAACAGGGCGCCAAGTTCTTCCAGATATTCTCCAGCGCCTCCCTCTTAGTTTTGAACTTACCATTTTTGCGCTTTTCTTGGCGCTTTTAATCGGCATTCCTTTAGGGATTATCGGAGCAGTAAAGAAAAACCCCATTCTAGATATTGTTATTCGGATTACCGGATTATTGGGACTATCATTGCCTCAATTCTGGCTTGCATCTCTAATGGTCATTGCATTTTCCGGCTTTCGGGGATTTATTCCAATGGGAAACTATATCCCATTCAGTCAAGCACCTTTGGAAAACATAAGAATGATGCTCTTGCCTTCGCTTGCAATTGGCATTGGTCTTGCAGCAGTAATCATGAGATACATGCGCAACAGTATGCTCGAAGTTATGCAGATGGACTATATCCGCACTGCACAAGCAAAAGGCCTGAAGCGCAAGATTGTGATTTTTCGCCATGCTCTCAAGAACGCGATATTGCCTATTATTACTGTTGCTGGCTTCAATACTGGATATCTTTTAGGCGGGGCGATTGTCATAGAAGAAGTATTTGCTCTTCCAGGGATGGGAAGACTTGTATTATATGCGATCTACCAAAGAGATTATCCCCTAATTCAAGGCATAGTCCTTATAATTGCCCTTATGTTTGTGCTTATCAATCTACTTACCGACCTCTTGTATGCAGCAATTGATCCCCGAATACGCCTTGACCAAAAGGAGACATGAATCGATGTCCAGAATCTTCAAGAATTCGATTGCAGTTATCGGAATGTGCATTATCCTTTTCTATGTTTTGATAATAGTTGTTTCACAATTTTGGCTACCATTCGATCCATTGGATATGGATACGATCAATATGCTTCAACCTCCTTCTTTCAAAACAGGTCATGTGCTTGGAACGGATGAATTTGGGCGAGATATTCTTTCCAGGATTATGAAAGGTGCTGGCATCTCGTTTTTGATTTCTATTTCTGCTACCGCGCTTGGTGGATTCATCGGAACATTTATGGGCATATGGTCAGGATTTCTTGGAGGGGCATGGGATAATTGGATAATGAGATTAGCCGATATTCTATTTTCATTTCCTTCGCTTTTGTTGGCCATATTCGTCATGGCAGTTCTTGGAGAACATACATATAATGTGATAATTGCAATTAGCATCGGATATATACCTCAATTTGCCCGAATTGCAAGAGGTTCGATCCTATCGATAAAGAATAATGAATTCATTAGGGCTTCTTTTGCCAGCGGAGCAAGCAAATCTCATATTCTTATCCATCACTTGCTGCCCAATATAATTATGCCAATAATTGTTCAGAGTTCTCTATCCTTGAGCGTGGCAATCCTTCTTGAGTCTGCATTGAGTTTTCTTGGTCTCGGCGTTCAGCCGCCATATCCTTCTTGGGGGAATATGCTGAGCAGCTCACGCAAAATAATGATACTAGCTCCATGGACTGCCATATATCCAGGGCTCGCCATTATGTTGCTTGTCCTTGGTTTCAATTTGCTGGGCGACGGTCTGCGAGACATAATGGATCCAAGACTGCGGAATATACAATAGAGGGAATCATGCAAGATGCAAGTAAAGCGATACTAAAGATAAAAGACCTCAGAACTTGGTTCAAGATGAATCAGGGAACAGTAAAGGCCGTCGATGGAGTGTCTTTCGAGGTTCATGAAGGGGAGATATTTGGCATAGTTGGCGAATCTGGATCAGGCAAAAGTGTTACCAATCTTTCGGTGCTGCGCCTTATACCCGTTCCACCCGGCATCTATGCCGAAGGAAAGATAATGTTTAGAGACAAAGATCTTCTAAAGGTGAGCGAAGAAGAAATCAGAATGGTCCGCGGCGGCTCGATCTCGATGATCTTCCAAGACCCTCTTACTTCGTTGAATCCTCTGCTCAAGATCTCTCTTCAAATAGAGGAAGCTCTACAACAACATCATTCGATGAACAAGAACAAAGCGCGCGAAAAAGCCATTGAGCTTTTAAGAGCAGTCGGTATACCTGACGCAGAGCGTAGGATGAATGACTATCCTCATCAGTTCTCTGGAGGAATGCGCCAGCGTGTGATGATAGCAATGGCTATAGGATGCAATCCTGATCTACTCATCGCGGACGAGCCGACCACTGCGCTCGATGTGACCATTCAAGCCCAGATATTGGATTTGATCAAAAGTCTCTCTGATAAGAGAACAATGGCCGTGATTCTCATTACTCACGACCTCGGTGTCGTGGCAGGGATGTGTGATACAGTGTGTGTAATGTATGCAGGAAGAATAGTCGAACAGGCATCTGTAGATGAACTTTTTGCAAGCCCTCTTCATCCTTATACGAAAGGGCTGCTGTCTTCGGTCCCTCGTATAGATAAAGCAAAAACAAGGCTATATTCTATACCAGGTTCTCCTCCAAGCCTTATCGGTCTTTCGGAAGGTTGCGCATTTGAACCCAGGTGTCAACAAAAATTGCCAATTTGCTCTGAGCAGTATCCCGAAGATTCAGTCATAGAAAATTCGATAATGTCTTCGACACCTTTTCCTTCTAGGCATTTTGTCCGTTGTTGGCTATATGCAGATCATAAGAATTTGCAAAAAGGGGATAATTCATGAATGAAATAGCTCCCCTTCTTCAGGTCAAGAATCTATCGGTGCATTTTCCTGTAGAAAAAGGAATTATTTTTAGAAAGACAATAGGTTGGCTCAAGGCTGTAGATGGCATCAGTTTTGAAATCTGGCCTGGTGAGTCGGTAGGACTTGTGGGAGAATCTGGCTGTGGAAAATCGACAACCGCAATGGCGATAGCGCGCTTACAGTCTGTGAATCAGGGCGAGATAGTATTCCAAGGTCGAAATCTGCTGGCGCTCTCCGATTCCGAGCTTTGTAAAGCGCGTAAAGATTTTCAGGTCATTTTTCAAGATCCATATTCTTCTCTCGATCCACGCATGACAGCTCTAGATTCCATTGCGGAACCAATGAGAATACAAGCAAAGAGAAGCGGGAGTTCTATAGGCGAAAAAGAGATAACCGCCCATGTCTATGAGCTTATGGATAGGGTAGGCTTATCGAAGGAATTCGCTAACCGATATCCTCACGAATTCTCTGGTGGTCAACGTCAACGCATCGGAATAGCAAGAGCCCTTGCCCTATCTCCTAAACTGGTAATAGCGGATGAGCCTGTAAGCGCGCTAGATGTATCGATACAGTCGCAGATCCTCAATCTAATGAAAGATTTGCAAGGCGAATTTGGGCTGACTTATTTGTTTATTGCCCATAATCTGGCTGTTGTCTCATATTTCAGTGATCGCATAATTGTTATGTATCTCGGAACTATTGTCGAAATCGCTTCCTCGAGCGATCTGTATAGAGAGCCATTTCATCCCTATACCAAAGCTTTGCTTTCCGCGGTTCCCATTCCCGATCCAAAATTGGAACGAGAGCGTTCTCGAATTCTCTTGAAGGGAGATGTCCCTTCTCCTATCGGCACAAGAATGGGTTGCCCATTTGCAGATCGTTGTTCCCAGGCAATGGATAGATGCACAAGAGAGCGCCCAATGCTTTTGCCGATCGGAGCATCTGATCATCGCGTGGCTTGTTATATATATCATTGATTTTTGCATTTTTTAACAAGAGGAAAGAAAGCCTAGCTCGAAGTATTATTGAGATATTGGAAGATAGCAGAAAGACAATAGGGAGGGCAGAGAAAAATGGCGGATGATTGCTTCATTGCCATAGGCAGCGGAGATGATATTATTGACTGCTCAAGAATCGCATGCAATTCGGAAATAGGCATAAAATATGAATTTACTCAAGAAGCGATCTCCAAAGCTATGCTTGCAAGTATAGCGCAATCCGGGATGCTTATTGTGGCTCGAAAAAATAGAAATGCAGAAACTAAGAAGAGAGCTGCTTCTCGTATTCTAGGCTTTGCCTGGGCAGAGCCAAAAGGAGCATTTGGGCAAGCTCCCTATCTCAAGCTTATTGCTGTAGATGAGCAAAGAAGAAGTTCAGGAATCGGAAGCATGCTTCTGAAAGAGTTCGAAGAACGCACGCGCAATATTGGAAGAGCTTGGTTCCTATTAGTCTCTGATTTCAATGAAAGAGCAATCTCTTTCTATGAACGGCATGGTTATGAGAAAGCTGGAATTCTTCGATCATTCGCGCATGACGGAATCGATGAAATTATAATGTATAAGCGGCATGAATAAGATTATATTTTCAACATAAACCTTGACACCTGGTATCTCACAGCCTAGACTGAAAATGCGCAATCTCGATATGCGCAATATTGAAACGCGCAATTTTGATATGCGCGATTTGCAATACTGAATTGCGTAATCTCGAAGCACTAATAAATAAAATATATGAAAAATAGAACAATGAAATACAAGCGCTAAGGAGCCGATTAGCGCCTCGACTTTCAGAAGGGGGTTCCTATGAAAAGGACAACGTGGGCTGTTATGTTCAGTGTAGCGTTATGTTTGGTGATTCTCTTTGGTTCCTGCGTTACCTACAAGCCAGTTACTCTCGAAATCGAGAAAATACCGATGGAACAGGCGAGGATAGAACTCATTCAGCCCTTGCTAGAATGCCTCCGGGATTTTGGCAACAATATGGCTCGAATCATGCTCACCGACTACAAGTTCGTCGAAATACAAGAAACAGGCGCGGGAGACTACCTCTACAGATTCGACACGCAAAACCCAAAGCTCCCCAAATATGCCTACATAGTCTTTCGCTTCGATCCAGACGCAACCATAACCACCAATTATGGGACTAAAAACAACATTCAGCTCGACAATGGCTCTGTGGGCCTAGTACCCGCCGACGAACCAGCGGAAATCCTCGAATACGCCTTTAGATTGAGATTTACAACGACAGGCTTCATGGAAGGGTTTAATCCCCACGTCATAGGCCCAAGAGGCAGCTATCCAGATTCCCTTTTGTTTTGGTTCTCCGATCCTCTGACCAAAAACGAAAAGACTCGCAGGCTGGCCTCGCTTCTGCTTTCCGCTTTCCCGGAGCTGAAGTACAGGACAAAGTGATGGATTGAGAGGCTTAGAAAGGCCCCTTAGAGTGGCCCCTCAAATCGCAATAAGCAATAAGAGAATGCAAGGATAAGAAGCAATGAAAACTATATCAAAATGAGGTACTTCGATGCTCGATGTATTCCAGTTTCGCAATGAAGTCATCGATGAATATGGAAAGTTTTCTCGATCATTCACCAAAATTGCCGCGGATGATGCAAGAGAATTTGTAGAATCAGAATATCGTAAGAATCGCTATTGGCCAGAACCTCTTATTCAGCTCAATCCTAATTATCAATTGAGTGATACAGTTCAGGCGCTTGCAGAGAATGGGATTCTTCATCCAGAATGCGGCCGAATTTTTCTTCTCGGGAAAAGTGATAATAAAACACGCCCTTTAACCCTTTTTGTCCATCAGCGCGAGGCAATCGCATTTGCCCAGCAAAATCAGCCCTATGTAGTAACCACTGGTACAGGCTCTGGTAAGAGCCTCGCTTTTTTCATACCCATAATCGATAGAATCTTAAAAGAAAAAGAGCAGGATCCGAGCCCTCGCACTAGAGCGATCATCATATATCCTATGAACGCGCTTGCGAATAGCCAAATGGAGGAAGCCGATAAGTTCCTCAAAGACTATAATGAGAAAGCACGTCCTGTCCGTATCAAGCGCTATACTGGACAGGAGAGCACCCAAGAACGCAGAGATATTGCAAACATTCCTCCTGATATTCTGCTCACTAACTTCATGATGCTCGAGCTCATCATGACGCGCTATGAGGAAGTCGATCGCAATGTCATGGAACATTGCAGAGGTCTCGAATATCTTGTGCTCGACGAGCTTCACACCTATAGGGGAAGACAAGGGTCAGATGTCGCGATGCTTGTGCGCAGAATTAGAAAAAGACTAAAAGCCGATTCGCTTATATGTATTGGCACCTCTGCAACTATGTCCAATTCTGGCACCGAGGCAGACCAAAAGAAAACCGTGGCCGACTTCGCTTCGAGCCTATTTGGTGTGTCCGTTTCAGAAGAGAATATTATTCGCGAGACACTTGCACGAGCGACCGATCCTACAAAAGAAAAAAGCCAGATTCTTCCGCATCTAAAAGATCGAATCGAGAAGGGACATAACTCTTGGGCATCTATGAATGAGCTCGCTTCTGATCCGCTTGCAATTTGGGTTGAGCTAACACTTGGCATCGAGCAAGCACCTACAATGGCGCCGCGACGTGCTCTGCCGCGTACCCTCTCCGAGGCATCCGATATGCTTGCGCAGGATGCTAGTGTCACATTTCACGAAGCAAGAAACGCTCTCATGAACTTCCTCCTAGCCGCACAAGATTTTACCGGGGAGAATGGGATACGCCCCTTTGCTTTCAAATTACATCAATTCATTTCGGGGCCTGGTAAGGTGCTATGTACGCTAGAGCCTCAGGGAAAGCGATATCTCACTCTTTCTCCGCAGAGATTTGCACCTAGCCGTGAGGACTCTTTTCTCTATGCCATGCATTTTTGTCGAGAATGCGGCCAAGAGTACCTACCAGTCGTATTAAGAAATGGTCGATGGGAACCGCGCGATATCTCCGACACCGATGCTGGTCCTGATATCGAAGCTATCGGATTCCTTACTCCAATATCCGAAGCATTCGAATATCAAGGGCATATAGAAGACCTTCCAGACTTTTGGATTGATACAAGCAGTGCAGAACCTAAAGTGAAGCGAGCCTATATCAATTCAGTTCCAAGGCTCGTTGCCATTGATCCAGTAGGCCATGACATTCCTTTGCAAAATGCAGAAGAAGGCTCCAAGTACTGGTTTGTTCCTGGTCGAATGAGCTTCTGTCTACGTTGTGACTTTGTCTATGAGGCACGCGGCAATGATATCAACCGCCTCTCCAGCCTCTCAGGCGAAGGTCGCTCTTCTGCGACTACTGTACTAACATTTTCTATGCTGAAATATCTTTTCAAACAAGAATTACAATTAAAGGAAGATGAGCCAGACCCTCGCAAGCTTTTGGGCTTCACCGACAACCGCCAAGATGCTGCCCTGCAGTCTGGCCATTTCAATGATTTTGTATTTCTTGCAACGCTTCGCGGTGCTTTCATAGGTGCCTTGGAACGAAATGGAGGCATACTGACAGAAGAAAATGCCGCCGAAGAAGTATTCAGGGCTCTAGGCTTCGATCGCAACGATCCTGGTATCAAGGAAGAGTATCTAATTTCGCATAAACTTGCTGGATCTAATATCCAAGAAGCCCAGAGAACATTGAAATTTGTGCTGGGTTATAGAATTCTAAGGGATTTCCGAAGAGGATGGCGCTTTAACAATCCTTCTCTTGATCAGCTGGGTTTGGTACAGATACGCTACTCAGGATTGGAAGAAGCTCTCGCTGACAATTCTACCTTTGAAAATGCACGCACTCTTATCCGAGAAGTATCTCCTCAGCTCAGAAAATCTATCTATGATCTGATATTTGAAGAGATGAGGAAAAACCTTTGCATCAGCTCGAGATATCTAGATGCTCGAGAACAAGAACAAGCCAAGACAATGGCGTATAATAAACTAAAGGAAAGATGGTCATTCCAGACAGACGAATATCTTTCTACCACACACTACCTTGTTACTCAAACCATATCATCCCATCAGCAAAGAGAAAGAGAGCTCATTATCTCTGGAGGGCCGCGTTCTAGGCTTGTTCGCCTTATGAAGCGAGCTTCATTTTGGAAAAGGACTCATTGGGAATCTCAAATCATAAGCATGTCCGACATAGAAATTTCTAGCATCGTCCAAGAAGCTCTTTTTAGCATTAAGGACAGTGGCTGTGCAAAAGAAGTCCGCTTCGAGCATGATCTATTTGGCTGGTGCCTCAATGGCTCCGTTCTCGAATGGCACCTTGTCGAAAATGATACCAATATAGAAGGTAGAAAATCACTTCAAAACACATTTTATCGAGCGCTCTATCCGGAAATCGCCAAAGCTCTAAGCGCCCCAGGCCATCCTTTATTCGATTTCGAATCACATGAACATACTGCTCAAATCGATGCAAAAATGAGACTCGATCTCGAAGCACGGTTTAGATATACACAGCGCGATAAAAAAGATTGGCGAGAAGCGCATTCTTATAAAAGCGAATTAAAGCGCTTACCAGTTCTCTTTTGCTCTCCCACCATGGAACTCGGAGTAGATATATCTTCTTTGAACACAGTCTATATGAGAAATGTACCCCCAACTCCTGCAAACTATGCTCAACGTAGCGGCCGAGCGGGAAGATCTGGTCAAGCGGCCTTGGTAATAACCTATTGTGCTTCGCTGAGCCCCCATGACCAATGGTACTTTGACCACGCTTCCGAGATGGTCCATGGAATTGTCAAAGCGCCGAGCCTCGATCTCAATAATCAGGACCTCATAGAAAGCCATCTTCATGCCGAATGGCTTGCAGCTGCGCGAGTCGAGCTCGATCCTTCTATAGCCCATATCCTCGATCTCGACAGCCCCGATTTACCTATCCTAACCGATATAAAGGAAAAACTGTCCGATCTTGAGTTTTCTGCTCGTGCTCGAAGGATTATGGCTTCTCTTATCGAAGATCTGAGAAAAACAACGGGGTTCGAGCTAGGCTGGCTCAATAGCGACTATGCTGACTTGATCGTAAAAACAGCAGCCTGCTCATTCGACCGCTCCTTTATCCGTTGGCGAAATCTTTACCTGGGGACAAAAAAGCAGATGGAGCTTTCCGACATAGTGGTCAGAAATCACGCAGCTTCTAGGCGCGAGAGGGACAACGCACTTCGCCGCTATGCCGATGCCAAGCGCCAGATGGACACCTTGCTTTCTATGCAATCGACTCCCAATACGGATTTCTACGTATATCGGTATCTGGCAAGTCAGGGCTTCTTGCCTGGATACAATTTCCCACGCCTTCCTCTCATGGCTTGGATACCAGAAAGAGGCCGCGAAAGCACCCAAGAAGATGGCGGTACAATGCTTTCAAGATCGAGGTTCTTGGCAATTTCCGAGTTTGGCCCAAGGAGCCTTATATATCATGATGGAAAAACTTATCGCGTCGTTAAAGCCAAGCTCGATGCCGGAACACAAATTCAAGTCAATTCAGGAACTCAGCTCGGAACAACTAGCGCACTTATCTGTCCTTCCTGTGGCCATGGGCACCTTTCTCAGCTGCGAGAAGATGTCATTGTGTCGAGATGCGAATATTGTGGAGAACCGCTCAGTCCTTCATCGCGTATCGATCAACTATATAGAATCGAAACAGTAGAAACCACGCCAGTCGAGCGCATTACAGTAAACGACGAAGAACGTCAGCGCCAGGGCTACGATCTTCAAACCATGTTTAGAATCAATACCGATGACAAAGGCTGCCCGTCTGTAAAAAGAGCTATTGTTCAAGCAAAAGATAACCCAATTGCGGAAATCGCTTATGCTCCTGCAGCGACTATATGGCGGATAAACAAGGGTTGGAAGCGCAGAAAAGACCGCGCTATTTTTGGTTTCTTGATCGATCCTATGACTGGCTTATGGAGCAAAGATGAAATTGTGGAGGATGGAAAGCCGGATGGGCTTATTCCTTTCTCTCCCAATCAGACGCATCCGCAGCGAATAGTTCCATTTGTCGAAGACACGCGAAACATGCTGCTTCTAACTCCACTTGAGGGCGTTTCTCAGCTGACCATGGCTACATTGCAAGCGGCTCTCGAACGAGGCATCGAAGAAGTGTATCAAATCGAAGAATCAGAATTGGCCGCTGAACCAATGCCTTCAGCCCTAAATCGGCATAGATTGCTCTTCTACGAAGCATCTGAAGGTGGCGCAGGTGTTCTCGTTCGACTTGTATCTCAGCCTGGCGAATTAGCTCGTGTTGCTCGTGAAGCTTTACGGATTATGCACTATAGAGTGCCCGATGGACCTGTTTTGCCAGAACAGCTTACCGAAGAGCCCAAAAGCCTTGGCTCCGATAGCTGCGTGGCTGCTTGCTATCACTGTCTTCTCTCCTACTACAATCAGCCTGAACATGCACTCATAGATAGAAGAGACAAAGATGCTCTTTCGATCCTTTGTGCGCTTGCTAGTAGCGAGACTATTCTCTTGGTTGCGGATAGTTCATTTCTCAATACTCCCCACGACCTTCATAATGGCTCGACCAATACGGCTCATGGCACAAGCTATGGTTCGAATCATGGCGAGAGCGCTGCCTTAAGCGACGATCTGCATGAGCATTTTGTTCGCTGGCTCAATCTCCATGCATTTCAAGCGCCAGATGTGATAGCTTATTCTATTCCAGATAATCAAGAGCTCGTCGATGCCCTCTATCGAAAAGAAAGGATAGCAGTTTTTCTTGCTTCGCCATCCATGAAACTAAGAAACTTATTGATGGATTTGGGCTACCAGGTACTTGAGGTTGGCAAAAATGAAGAGGAATGGCAGGATTTCTTCCGAGAAAAGCCCTTTGCTATTCCCCAGCTTGTGGAAACAAGCGATGAAAGGGCCATAAATAGGGCAAGAGGGGCTCCGCAATGAACAAAATGAACGAAATGCGATATGCGCCCGGTTCTCTTGTGCGTGTAAGAGGCCGAGAATGGGTAGTCCAGCCAGAGTCGAACAGCGATGTTCTTGCGCTGCGGTCACTAGGTGGAGCCGATGATGATATACAAATCATTATTCCTAGCCTCGAGTTTCCTCCCGTAGAGCCAGCAATTTTTGAATTGCCAGATCCCGAAAAACCTGGAGCTCATGATTCCGCCCTGCTTCTGCGTGATGCAATGAGATTGAAGCTCCGAACCACGGCTGGGCCCTTTCGTTCTTTTGGCAATATAGCGGTCGAGCCAAGAGCATATCAGCTCGTACCTCTCCTAATGGCGCTCAAATTGCAGCCTATAAGACTCCTCATTGCCGACGATGTAGGAATCGGCAAAACCATCGAGGCTGGTCTCATAATTCGGGAACTCATTGATCGAGGTGAGATATCGAGGTTTTCGGTACTTTGTCCGCCACATCTCGTCGATCAGTGGGTACAAGAATTGCAGGAGCGCTTTCACCTGCCTGCAGTAGCAGTAACATCAACTTCAGTTTCAAAACTAGAAAGAGAAACTCCGCCGGGCATCTCCCTTTTTATGCACTATAAAGCCCATGTTATCAGCCTCGATTTTATTAAAAGCGATCGACATAAGGATCAATTCCTTTCTAATGCGCCAGAGATGATCATCGTGGACGAGGCGCATACCTGCACTATTGGAACTAAGAGAGCACAAAAGCGCTGGAAGCTGGTTCAAGAGCTTGCAAAAAATTCCGATCGGCACCTCCTCTTAATTACGGCGACTCCCCATTCGGGCGATACTAATGCCTTTCGAAATCTTCTTTCTTTGCTCGATCAGAGCTTTGAAGGATTCGGCGAAGAGTCCTTTCGAAGCAACGAATATTTATCGAAGAGACTGGCCGATCACTTCGTGCAGCGCAGACGAGTCGATATTCGAGACGAATGGAGAGATCCATCCATATTCCCTATTCGAATAACGCGCGAGGCAACCTACAAGCTCTCAGGAAAATGGGCATCATTTTTTCGAGAGGTTCGGAATTATTGCTCGGAAATGGCAATGAAAGCTGAAAAAGCGCAAGATGAAAAAAAAGCCGCTTTTAACTGGTATGCAATTCTAGCATTACTGCGATGCATTTCTTCATCACCTGCAGCGGCCATAAGCGCGCTCAGCAAGCCCTTTGTAGAGAAAGACGAGGACTTATTATCTCTTATTGAAGCTTATGGCATCGATGATTACGATGAATCCGATGAAATGATAACCGATACCGAACCAGCAACCGCGCTAAAGGAAGACCCCAAGCGTGTGCGCCTTATAAAAGAAGCAATCGAACTAAGAAGTATTAAAGGCGATCCAAAACTGGAATGTCTTAGCGGCCAAGTAAGAGCGCTATTGAAGGACGGTTTTATTCCTGTGGTATTCTGTCGCTATATCAGTACTGCGCATTATGTATCAGAGCATCTCAAGGATCAGTTCCCAGATTTCTCTATCGATGCTATCACTGGTGAATATACTCCCGAAGAGCGAAAAGAGCGTATCCTCCAGCTGCAGGAAGTGGAAAAACGAATTCTTGTGGCTACCGACTGCCTTTCTGAAGGCATCAATCTTCAAGAAGGATTCGATGCGGTTATCCACTACGATCTCGCATGGAACCCCACGCGCCACGAGCAGCGCGAGGGTAGAGTGGATCGATTTGGTCAAAAGAGCAGGCAAGTCCGATGCATAATAATGTATGGTCAAGACAATCCTGTCGATGGTCTTATCCTGAATGTCATCTTAAAAAAGGCGCAGAGAATAAAAGATGATACTGGTGTCATCGTTCCCTTGCCAGAAGACAAAGACCGCATAAACATTGCGCTGGCAAAATCGACGCTTTTGCGTAGCCGTTCCTCCGACATGCAACTAGAATTCGATTTCGATGAATTGCTTGAACCAATAGAAACGGCATGGTCAAATGCCGAGGAAAATGCAAAAGCCAATCGCAGCCGTTTTGCTCAGCATCGCATAAAGCCCGAGGAAGTCTGGAAAGAATGGAAAAAGCAATCAGAGCAGCTTGGAAATCCAGAAGATGCCCAGCGATTTGTACAGACCGCGCTCAAGCGCGCTGGTAGCCCACTTGAGTCTCTGCCCAAAGGCGCATGGAAATTCAGCCCAAAATACTTGCCGCCTTCATTGCGGGAGCGTTTTATTGCTCATGGATTTTCTGAGAGCATCGCAATAAGTTTTACCTATCCTTCTGCTCCGCAAGCGAGATATATCCATAGAAGTAACCCTATCATATCTCTCATTGCGGATGCTGTGTTGGAAAATGCGCTAGACGAATCTGCGCTCTTGGATCTCCCCGCGCCTTTGGCTTCACGAGCTTCAGCGTTCGAGACAACTTCAGTTAGCAAACTTACACGCATATATCTTATTAGATTGCGCCATCAACTCACCTTTCAGAGGCAAAATATCAGACGCCAGCTATTGGCGGAGGAGTCTATTGCCATTGGTGTCGAGGGAGTAACCAATCCACGCCTCATAGAGGGCGAGGCTGCCGAGGTCTTGCTCGAAGCACATCCCTCGGGAAATCTCTCTCGCGATGCCATGGTGCGAACACTGATTGAAGCGCGCGCATGGTACCTGGACAATCGCTCGATATTTGAGGATCTGGCAAGAAGGCGTGCGGAAAACCTGCTTGCTGACCATCGCGGCGTCCGCGATGCATCGGTTGCCCAAGGCAACTATGCGGTCAAACCCTGTTTACCTGTCGACCTTGTAGGCATGTATGTGCTGCTTCCCAAGGGGTTCTGAGGCTCTGTATGAATAGATCGATGCAAGCTAGCTTTGGTTTCGATACTGTGCAGCTAGAAGGCTCTCTCTTCGTAGCAGATCAACTCGAAAAAGCTATGCGAGGCGATGCTGCGTATCAAAAGCCAGAAGATTACCACATTCCCATGGGATTAAGATTCACCGATGAGCAGGGCCGAGCATTTCAGACAGCAATGGCACAGTGGAAGTATTTCATGGTTGCGGATTCTCCAATACCAATAGCAGGAAGCATAGACCAAAAAACCGAAGCCTTTGTGCAAGGCCTTCTTAGAGATGCCCTCGGCTATACTGCGCTTCATAGTTGTGAGCCGCCTCAGATCGGTGAAAGCCGCTATCCTATTGGTTTTATGGCATGCGATACCATACCGCTTATCATCGCACCTAAGATGCTCAGTCTCGACACACCTGATTCTCGTTTTGTAATCGAGAATTCAGGCAAGAGAAAGAACAGCCCTACGCAGCTAGCCCAGGAATACCTCAATGCTCGGGGCTCTGGCTGGGCGATCGTCTCAAATGGAGCGTTATTGAGGCTTCTGCGAGCTTCACCTTCTTTGGTGCGCCCTTCTTGGCTCGAGTTCGATCTCGAGACGATTTTCGAAGAATCACGCTATGCCGATTTTTGTGTTCTCTATAGAATCATGCATGCCTCGAGGGCAGCCAAAATATGGGAGGCCTGGAGAACCGAGGGAATTGAACAGGGAGTGCGAGTACGAGAAGGGCTGCGCATCGGCGTCACACAAGCCCTCATCGATTTAGGCAGCGGCTTTCTTTTCTACGATAGCGAAGGCAACCAGCAGCTCCGCGAAGCTCTTTTCGATGGTTCTCTTACTAAAGAAGAATATTTTAGGGAATTGCTTCGCCTTATATATCGTTTCCTTTTTCTTTTCACTACTGAAGAGCGAGAGATACTGCATGCATCTGGTAAAAACGAGAAGATCATAGAAAAAGAACTCTATCAACGTGGCTATTCGCTTTCACGGCTCAAGGATAAGGCAATTCAGCGCAGTGGCTGGAATACATATCCCGATTTGTGGGAGGGCTGTAAGACAGTTTTCCGCTGTCTCGACAGGGGTGAACCTGCGCTTGATCTTCCCGCTCTCGGAGGCCTTTTCAGCCAAAGCCAATGTCCGCACTTAGACCGCGCCCAGCTTGCCAATCGCAATCTTCTTTCTGCAATGCTCAATCTTCGTTGGGCTGTTACTGGCAATGCTCGGTTACCAGTCGATTATAGAAACATTGGGCCAGAAGAGCTCGGCTCAGTATACGAAAGTCTTCTCGAACTTGTGCCGAACATCGACTTTGCCTCAAGGAGTTTCTCTTTTGTGGGAATCGATAAAGAAGGTGTACTTGCAGGCAATGCCCGTAAAACTACAGGTAGCTACTACACGCCTGAACCTCTCGTGCAAGGATTGCTCAAAACCGCCCTCGATCCTGTAATAGATGAATTACTGAAAGGCTGGTCGAATGGTCTAGCTTCGTCAGCTACGGCTGAAAAATCCCTTCTCGGCCTTAGGGTGTGCGATCCAGCTTGCGGTTCAGGCCATTTTCTTCTTGGTGCAGGAAGAAGAATCGCCGAAAAGCTGGCCTTAGTCAGGAGCCTCGATGGCTCTGTGTTGCCAGCAGACTATCGCTCTGCTCTGCGCGAGGTGATTGGCCACTGCCTTTATGGTGTAGATGTCAATCCTATGGCTGTAGAACTTGCAAAAACCGCACTCTGGCTCGAAGGACACGAGCCCGGCAAACCTCTGTCTTTTTTGGATCACCATATTCGCTGCGGAAATTCGCTTATCGGCGTATTCGATGTAGAAGTGCTAGCTAAGGGCATACCTGACGAAGCTTATACACCTCTCTCAGGCGATGATATCGCGTATGCAAAAGCCCAGAAAAAAGCGAACTCAGCGGAACGCGAACAAGAAGGGTGGAGCGAGCTTGACACGCTCTTCGATGAACCTGTCGAGCAAGCCGAAAAAGCCTTAGTGCGCTTTCACCAGAATCTCGAAACTTTGGATGAAGTGGATCTCGCTACGGTAGAACACAAGCGGAAGCTCTATGCCGAGCTCGAGGCAAGCATCGAATATCAGTGTATCAAAGAAGCAAGCGACCTTTGGACAGGAGCATTCTTCGCTCCAAAACAGAAAGGAAAACCCGCAATCCATACCAGCGATGTCTGGAGAGCGCTGAAAGGATCACCAGAATCAGCATTTTCCGAAGGGGTGCTTGCGCTGGCACAGCAGCTCTCGGCTCAACATCATTTCTTCCATTGGAAGTTGGAGTTCCCGGAAGTCTTTGCAAAAGGTGGCTTCGACTGCGTGCTCGGAAATCCACCATGGGATCGGATCAAATTGCAGGAAATCGAATTTTTTGCTACACGGGATCCAGCAATAGCCGCTGCGCGCAATGCTGCAGAGCGCACTCGCATGATCGAAAACCTAGAGCATGGCGATTATGCTGACAAGGCACTCTATAATGAATTCATTTCAGCGCGAAGAAACGCTGAAGCATCGAGCCTGTTTGCTCATATTGGCGCCGATTCTGGTGGGCGCTATCCGCTTTCTGGCGTGGGCGATGTGAATCTCTATGCACTATTTGCGGAATTGTTCCTAAATCTGCGTGAGCCAAAGAATGGACGCGCAGGTCTCATCGTACCTTCTGGCATAGCAACCGATGATTCGACCAAGGACTTCTTTGGAGCAATTTCCCGTAAAGGGCTATTAGTGTCATTATACGATTTCGAGAATAGATTGCGCATTTTCCCCGATATTGATAGCAGAATAAAGTTTTGCCTCCTCACAATGGGCGCAGCTCTTATGGCCGATTTTGCATTCTTCTTGACAAGTGTAGAGCAGCTTGCCGATGCGCGGCGCCATTTTAGCCTGAGTCCAGAGGACTTCGAACTCCTCAATCCCAATACTTACACATGTCCAGTATTCCGCTCGCAGAAAGATGCAGAGCTAGCGCGCACGATATATCAGAGAGTTCCAGTACTGATCGACGATAAAAAGAGGAAACGCGCAGACAGCGAAAATCTAGGCAATCCATGGGGTATTCATTTTCTAACTATGTTTCATATGGCGAATGATTCCAGTCTCTTTCATACAAGCTCTGGGCCAGGGCTCGTGCCGCTCTATGAGGCAAAGCTCATCCATCAATTCGATCATCGCTGGGCAACCTACAGCACCCCGAAGGTCGCGCCTGCCCAAAAGCCACGTTGCCGATACCTCACCGATGAAGAGAAGCGCGATTTCCACCTGAGCATCCAGCCTCGCTATTGGGTAGAAGAGCGCGAGGTTCTGGCTCGCATTGCGGATGCGCCTAAAGCGATCATTAAGGCTTGGCGTGCTAGCAATATCGATGAACTGCGGAGAGCGCTTCGCGAGCCTGCAACTCCTCGTCAACTTGCCACACTTGCCGATAGCTCGGACTTGCTAGCAGCAGTGGGCGCTTGGCTCGAAGCACACAGCCCACGCTGGCTTATGGGATGGAGGAAGGTATGCCGAGCAACAGACGAGCGAACGGTCATAGCAAGCGCTCTACCGAGATCCGCCGTTGGCGATAGTCTACTTTTGATGATATTTGCTTCGACAATGAAATCATGCTTGATTGCATGTTTGATATCAAACTTATCATCTATTCTCGTAGATTTTATTGCTCGACATAAAATCGGCGGTACAAACTTGAATTATTTTATCTATAAGCAACTTCCCGTCCTTCCTCCAGATGCCTATAGCACCAATGACCTCGCCTTCATCATTCCCCGCGTCTTTGCGCTCACCTATACCGCATACGACATTGCAGGCTGGGCAGAAGACCTCTGGAATTCGCTCGATACGAATATCAGAGCGCGCGTCTACCAAAGATTTCAGCGAGAAAGCAATT
>MWDY01000229.1 GCA_002070755.1 Spirochaetes bacterium ADurb.Bin110
GAACATTGTGAATACGATATCATCTTCGCCAAGTTCATAGTACTTTGCGAATTTTATGGCAGCGATGAGATTTCCGGCTCCGGATATGCCAAGCCAATCCAGTTTTTCCACTATAGAGGGATCGGTGCCTGTTTCCAATAGAAGCTCTCGGCCTGCCGGTTCGTTGAAAAGCCGAATGAGGCGCATTGAAAGCTCGTCGTCGACTCCGACCGCAGCGTCGGTATCCCGGAGGTTGTGTATCCATGGAATATGCTTGTCGCCAATTCCTTCTATGCGATGAGCCCCAAAACCATTCTCTAGAATTGTGGGGCACTGCAGTGCTTCTGCGACCGCGAGCTTTGCGCCAGGGAATTTCTCCTTGATATAGGAGCCTGAGCCGAGCGTTCCAGCTGAGCCGGAGGATAGCACTACACCGCAAACGTGAGCGCTTTCTCCGCTAGCATGGGCGCCCTTTTCACCAGCTTGGGTAGCAGCGCCGCTGATCGTAGCGAACACTTCTTCCATGGCTGGGCCGGTGATCGCATAGTGCCATAGATGGTTAGGCAGCTGATCGAATTGATTGAAGATGACTACATCTTGGCGAGTTTTTTGCAGCTCGATGCACTTATCGAAGATTTCTTTTACATTAGATTCGCTTCCTGGAGTGGCTATGATTTCTTCGGCCATAGTCTTGAGCCAATCGAATCGCTCGCGGCTCATTCCTTCTGGGAGAATTGCGACGCTCGGGCAGGCTAGCAAGCGCGAAATATATGCCCCGCCTCTGCAATAATTGCCTGTGCTCGGCCAAACAGCCTTCTTGCTGGTAGGGTCGAACCTGCCTGTTACTAACTCGGGAGCAAGGCAGGCGTAAGCTGCGCCGACTTTATGTGCGCCGGTAGGGAACCATTTGCCTGAGAGTCCGATAATTCGGGCTTTTGTGCCAGAGATAGATCGAGGAATTTCGATGAAATTGACCGATCCAAAACCGCCCCCAAATTCCTTGGGCTCATTGTGCCAGTTGACTCTGAATAGATTCCGCGGATGTACATCCCAAAGGCCAATACCGTAGAGTTCGGCCTTTATTGCAGCTGGTATCTTTGCGGGATCGCGCATCTGGGCAAAAGTTGGCAGAAAAATTCCTCTTTTCTTGCAATGTTCGATATTCTTTTTTCTTTGTGATTCGTCGATGGCTAAATCGATCATGCTAGGCTCCTTGTAATGGTATTATAAGGTTTATCCATGAGCAAAATATACGCATTATAACATGCTAACCCGCATTCTGCGAGAGTTTATCTGTCTGCCTGTTTGCCTCATATTTATCGAGCAAGGCAAGCCATAAATCTTTTTAAAGTCTAAAGTCTTGAAAATGCCTCTTGAATGCAGCAGAATATAAATTAGTAAGGCATCTCTCTAGATTGGGTATAGCTCGATTGAGCAAGGGGAATAGATGCTGAGTCAGTTCTTTAATAGTGCAAACTATTTCTTGAATCCATATTCCATTCCCATGTTTATTACTTCTCTCTTGATTTTATTGCTTGGGCTCTATGTCCTCTTACAGGATAAGAATATTGTAAGCCAATCCTTTTTTGTCATGACAGCAAGTGCCAGTATTTGGCAATGCGGTACCGGTATAATCTATTCAATGAAGAATACAGTATTAATACTGTCTATTTCTAAAGTATTCATATTTTTAGGAATTATCATGATCGCCCCTGGGATATACTTTTTTACAATAACATCGCTGGGCTTGTTCGAGCAAAAGAAGCGCTATGTTTTTGCAAATTATTCAATTGCTCTAGTTTTCTATATTTTGGGTCTGCTGACAGATTGGCTTATCGCTTCTGTGGAAGAACGATTTTATGGCTATGATATAGTATTTGGTCCATTGGCAATACCTTTCTTGCTTTTCTTTTCCGCTCTTATAATTCGATCTCTCCAGCTCGATCGAAAAGCCATTAGACAAATGGAGTCTGGGGCAAAGCGGGACCAGATAAGGCTGTCTATGATATCCTTATCGATAGCTGCATTGGCTTCGATCGACTTTCTTTCCTCGATTCCATCGCTTCATTTCTATCCGATTGGTTTTTTGCCCATCCTCGTCTTTATCTCGCTTCAAGCCTATGCAATTATAAAGTATAGAAAGGCTTCTCTGGGTTCTATTTTCGAAGCAATCGAAGATGGGATCATCGTTATAGATAAAAATGGCAAAATAGAAGAAGCAAATCCATCCATGGAGACCATGCTGGGTATCAAGAGGCACGATTCTATCGGTAAAGATTTTCTTAGTATAGTTTCTCTAGTTTCGAGCGGAACAGAGGATCCTGAAAAAACCGAAGCTATGATAAAAAACTTGTTGCTAACGCCAGCGAAGGTCGCCGATGAAGACATCGCTTTCAAGGACAAGGACTCTGAGCGACATTTCAATGTCGCTTCTTCGCCGATTCTGGATCGCTTTGGTGGGAGAACAGGCAGCGTACTCATTTTTCGGGATATCACGGAACGCAAGAAAATAGAAGAGGAATTAAGCCGGTATAAAGAATCGCTCGAAGAACTAGTTGCGGCTCGGACAGAAGAACTCAAGAAATCTGAAGAGAAATACAAAGCTCTTGTGGATCATGCATTGGTCGGCATCGGGATTCATCAGAATGCCGAGATGGTCTTTGCAAACAGGCAGTTTGCATCCATGTTGAGATTCTCCGAGGAAGAAATGATAGGTCTTCCTATCTTACAACTAATCCATCCTGACGAAAGAGAGCTTATTATGTCCAGAGCTCACGATAGATATAGCGGGAAAGAAGTCATCGAGACTTATGAGATGCGGATGGTCAGAAAGGACGGTAGTTTCATGCCTGCCTTCATAAGCAACACGGCGATCGAATACAATGGAGCAAGAGCGACACTCATCACTGTCGTCGATATGACAGAAACGAAGCTTCGTAAGGAGCTAGAGCAAGTAAACCAGGAACTAGAGAGATTCACATATTCCGTCTCCCATGATCTGCGTGCGCCGCTTAGGAGCATTGATGGTTTCAGCCAAGCTCTGCAAGAAGATTACGAGGATCGGCTTGATCGAGAG
>MWDY01000230.1 GCA_002070755.1 Spirochaetes bacterium ADurb.Bin110
ACAAAATAGAGATGAGGAGATTCTAGGGCATAAGCCTTTTTTCATAATCGCTGATTATCTGACGCAACGAGGTATAGCGGTACTTCGATACGATGATCGCGGCGTAGGAGCTTCCACAGGTGACTATCAAGCAGCGATGACATTTGATTTTGCTGCTGATGCTCAGGCAGCTCTTGATTTTCTCGCGCGGCAAGAAGGTATCGATGAGAACAATATCGGGATTATCGGACACAGTGAGGGCGCGATTATCGCCTCAATGGTTGCGGCGATGGGTGAAACTAGGTATTCGAGTGCTAATAATGCAGGGAACGAAAGCACTTGTGATACATGTGAGGCTGCTGCATTTAATGGGACTCGTGAGTCTTCAAAACCAGCTTTCATCGTGCTGCTCGCTGGTCCAGGAGTTCAAGGTTATGAGCTCCTTCTCATGCAGAATGAGGCTATTGGCCGAGCTTCGGGCTTGAGCGAAGAACAGATCATCGAAGCAAACAATCTCAACCTAAGGCTCTACGACATTGTAATCGAGGAGCGAGATGAGCAATTACTCCGCCAAAAATTGACTGATGTTTTCTGCGAAGAGATCGATCTGAATCCGGTCTTATCTCCCCTAGACAAAGAAGCCCAAAAAGCTCAGGTTCCGCAAGTAATAGCGCCACTATTGTCACCATGGATTCGCACTTTTCTTGAGTTGGATCCTGCGGATTACCTAAGAAAAGTGAAAGTGCCAGTGCTTGCGCTTAATGGATCGAAAGACCTCCAAGTGCCTAGCAGACCAAACCTTGAGGCGATTAGATCGGCTTTATCAGAGGCCAGTAACAATTCCTCTACTTTTATAGAGCTTGAAGGGCTCAACCACCTCTTTCAGCATGCAGCTACGGGTCTGCCATCGGAATACAGCGAAATCGAGGAAAGTTTTGCGCCTGAAGCCTTGCAAATAATGGGCGATTGGATATTCAAAGCCGTGAAATGAGCACGCGACAGAGATTAGCGCTCGGCTCAGCATCTATTTTGAGCATAAGATACTGAGAGGACCCTGCTAGCGCGCCTGCTGGTAAGCTGGCCTTCTTTGTTCCTTTTACAATACGATAATCAGGCTCAGAAAATGTTGCTCCCCAAGCAGATATCAAGGCCCCGCGAGGAAACTGTATCATCGGAACAAATACTTCAGAAGGCGCTTTGATAGAATGGTCAGGCTTGTATTCGAGGATGAATCGGCCTTTTCTTCGGTTGAATTGCATCAAGAGGATATCGCCTGCAACAGCTGGTGCATAGGGGCGCACAAAACCAGCAAGCGCTCTTCCTCCGCCGTCTTCCTTACAAAAAACCGAAAGATCTTCTCTATTCCACCCATCGCCATGCTCATGAGTGTTGTCAGCCGTATAGTTCCACAGCGTTGCGCTTAAGAGATTTGCGTCTAGAGCATCATAATATAAAGAAAGTATCTTTTCATGCAGCTCGAAGTTTCCAGTTTGATATGCTTTGCGATTATTTAAATCGAATGGAAGGCCAAATTCGCCAAGCAGAGTAGGAGCATTACCCATGAATTTTTTCGAATGTCGCACAATTCTCCCCAGGGCCTCTCGAAAATAGCGTCGCACCGCATGCGAGCCAATAATGACCTTTTGCATTTCGGAATCATATGCAAGAAAACCAGTCCAGCGCTTCATTGTGAGAGTCAATGAGTCATACCAATGGCTTTCGTTGACATAGAGAAAGCTGGGCTGGAGCGCGGGCATATCGCCTTGTGGAAAACCTTCCACGAATACCATAAAGCGACTTGATTTGCCAGATACATGAGCTAAATGCTCCGCAAATCGCTCGACAAATGGCTTTTGATAGCATTCGTTGAAAAACGAATGAGTATTTGGGACAGTCTTGTTTTTCCTCTCTCTGGTTTTCGCACTACATGTTCCTTTAGGAGCAAACCAACTGGGCTGTTTCAATACTGGTCTATCGTTTTCGATATCCCATAAGCCAGCTCTACGCCATACACAGACTTCTCCTTGCTTCCATGCGCGGACTCCCTTTGTACCCAAAGGCACTCTTTCAAAAGAGCGCAATTTTCCGCCTTTTATAGCTATTCTATTAGTGCTTGTCTCAAACCCTTCCCCAGCACACATCGCTTCCCAGGGAGTCGGTGCTAGCCCAGGCAGAAGCATATCGCTCCGTGGAGCATTGACATCGCTAATTCCGATAAAGCCTTCTCCAGGCTCATTCATGGAACCAAATCCAAGCACATTGTCATAAGGAGCAATTCGCTTAGCGAGCACACCAAAAGCTTCGAAATAATGTTCCTGAAGATATTCCTGGATTGGCCTTCCTTTAGCGAAAACACCAGGCGCATAATCATTTCCTGCAAAGAAAAGAGTAAACATCGTAGCGCAACCAAGCCTCAAGTGATTCGAGAACCACTGCATTTCTGGGTATTGAGCTCCCATCTCCTGATGAAGCATTGCAGCGCCGCTCTCATGAAGCTTAGATGGCTCGAAGCCCACGGCTTCGAGCGTCCACATTGGAGCTCCATCTCCTCCTGTCCAGCGAGACCATACATCCTGATGTGGATCTATGAATAGCGATATCCCATGCCGAGCAGCGGCTTCCACTATACCTTCCAGATAGTCTAGATACTCCGTATCGTAGATGCCTGGTCCCTCATGCTCGATAGCTTCCCAGGTAACCACAAGCCGCAGAAACTTCTGACCCCAGCTTGCAAGCCTCGAAAAATGCTCATCAGCTTTTTCAAGCGCAAAAGGTCGACCAATAAAGGAAATCTTCGTGCTGCTGTAGAATCCGTCTTTTAAATGAGTACGGCCATCGGGGACCATGGGTACCTTGTTGCTTCCACCGAGATTGACTCCGCGCAAGATAAGCCAGCGACCTTTATCGTCGATAAAATGTCCATTCGATACGCTTATTATTGACATTAGACCTTTCACCTAAGTTTTATTTGTATAATCAATATAAGAATACGCTTATTATGAGGGCACTGCAAGCCACTAATCATGATTTTTCTCTTTACAACTCAAAATGCACGTTCTACAATGGAGGTAAGCAAACCTGAGAAAAAGGAGGTATGCATGAAAAAGATTCTCTGTGTATCGTTCATAGCAATGGTGCTGCTGTTTGGTGCAACAGCCCAGGTGAAGAACGGCCCCTATGCGGACAAGGTCATCTACGATGTGCGCATGGATCAGACCATCGCCATCAAGGATACCGCAGAAGGGAAAACGGATGTCTTCTTCACTGGTCTTGACGGAAAG
>MWDY01000231.1 GCA_002070755.1 Spirochaetes bacterium ADurb.Bin110
ATGCCAAAAAGGAAAGCACTCTTTCTAGACAAAGGCACATAGAATGGATTTTGCAATTTTCTTTCCTCGGTCTTTTATAATTTTGCTCGCTATATGAAAGAGCCTATAGAATATAATCTTACTCTTGTCAATATATGCTATAAAGCAAAAGAGATTGAATAGAGCAGAATCGCGTTCGCAACGTTGTAATCTAGACTGGTCGTAGAAAAGCTTCAAAACGTTGTTATGAGAATAAATAGAATTGAGATGATCAGTAGGTCTCCTGTAAAGAGAAATGTCCACTTAATTGCGTGGCAGGATTCTGTTGTTGATGTTTCATGAACATGCCTCCAATAGTTCGATTGTTTGATCCTTGAATCCAAAAGCCTCTTTGAAGCAGTGCAAAGGGGTATGACTACCAAGGATCTTTCGTGGATAGTTATTCATCCAGTTTTGGATCTCTCTAATCCGCGTATCGCTCACATGGCTAAAATTTGTTCCTTTGGGCAGAAACCTTGTGCCTTCCCAATGCGCTGCTGCAAATTAGCCCAATTCATCTCTTTACGATGGGGCAAGTCTCGCTCTAACGCATTAGGATTGTTCCTATATTCTTGCATAAGCCATCCATAGAGCCGTGAACTGGGATATTGTTTGAAACTCATCGGAGTAAGAAGAGAAAAAAGGCTTTTTCCAGGGTCTCTGCTTTCCAATCCCGAGCCGGGTAGGGAAGTTTTGTCCAACATTACATCAATATTCCGCGCAATCTGATTCCGATAATTATCGAATGAGATTGAGTAGGACACATCGGAAAGAACCTTTGCCTCTATCAACCAAGCGAACCCATTCTTTAAATTAATGAACATTGCATCAACGTGCGTTGCTCCTTCAAGAGTTCGTTCGTTATCTCGTGCAGCAGCGTCCAGAACATAGGGGATAATTTGACGGCGCTTTAAATTTGCTCGTAGCCAGTTCACATAACTTTGAGGAGACGACAGACAAGCTTCAAAGTAAAGTCGAAGATCGCCTTCCAAACACTCATCCCAACTACCCAGTCCATAAATCGGCGGGTTCGGTCCAAATGTCTTGGATAATAACTGCGTAAGCATTCTTGTACGTAATGGATGATCGAATACATTCTTAGTCGCAGTAATCGTCCAGAATCTCTCATCCTTTTCGATTTGCCGAGGTTTTTTTGCCGCTGTAAGCGGAATACCCACCGTATCCGGATGATCCTGCATGAACTTATGATAACGACATGCACTTTTTTGATAGTAGTTAATCTGCGCATCGACATCAGAGATGAAGTGGGACTTAAGCTCCTCTGCAGTAAAAGGGAGATATGTCTTATCAATCATGTCTTTCATTTATCTATCCATTTCTCGACCTAACGAATGCGTAACTTGCATTGCGCCGTTGGCGCGATTCTTGCTTTTGGGAGCGTCGGCGAGCTAGCAAAAATCGTGACAACAGCAATGTCAAGTCAATGTTGTTGCTATATGGTGCTCATTCTTCTTAATATTCTTCAATTCTTTGTTCTGCTATGTTATATATTTTTTCCGCTTCATCCAAAAACTCTATGACTTTAGATTTTGAAGGCTCGCTTTCTGGCAATAAACTAGAATCTCCCGGATATCTTGTATCGATATATACCTGGTTGATTTGATCAAGTACTTCTTCATCTAAACTGAAATCTATATTAATCCCTTCATCTTTCAATAGTTGCAATAGTTTCCTCAAATCATGGACTCTTGGTACTTTCTCATTATACAGCTCTAATATTGCTTTGAATGACTTTTCAATACATTGTTGGACATGAAAAGCTACAACTGTAGTAAGATGATCTTAATTGACTAATACTTTCGCTGATTGCAAATCATTCCGGGCAAATTTTAGCCATTCTTTAGCTTGCTTTTTCATAGAGAATTTTTCCCGTTTCATGGATTTCTTTCTGAAATGAATTCATTTCTTTTCTCATCATTTCATACTGAGGCTTCGTATAGACTAATAAATCGAGCGCAACATCGTTGTTGATTTCTCGAAGGACTCTTCTTACTTTCATCTTAATTTCGAGCCAATCATCATAATTCTTGGGAGCATAATCTTCGTCCAAAACCACAATCAAATCGATATCGCTTTCTTCATCCGCGCTTCCATTTGCGTAGGAACCAAAAAGAATGACTTTATAAATATTTAATTCACCCAGTTTGTCCATTATCCTGTCGAGATATTCGATCTTATTTGTCATAAATGTATCCTAGTATGCACTTATCGATTTGTCGAGCACTAATCGAGAACTAGATTGGCTTTATGACACGAATAGCTTAAGTATTGAAGGAGCATTGAACCCATATAACGAATGCATAAGCTGTATTTTCGTGCCCGTAGGGCTCATTATATGGCGATTATCTTCAGTAACCTCTGCAAGGAGTTCATTTAAGCTAATTCTTTTGGGAACAATAACTATCTTCCCTTCCTCTACAACAATATCAACAGGATTCCCGTTCTTTAGCTTAAATTCCTTCACATAGGAAGAGGGGATCCTTATTCCGAGGTTGTTTCCCCATTTCTGAACAATGATTTATATGGCTATCTCCTAAGAAAATAATAGCCAATGTATATCCGCAAGTTGAGTATACATT
>MWDY01000232.1 GCA_002070755.1 Spirochaetes bacterium ADurb.Bin110
GAAATAGAAAAGCAGATAAAAACCGCTGAATTATTGCCCCAAAAATGCTGCTACTACTGCGTGTATGGTCAAAAAGAAGCAGATGACTTGCATAGACAGTGCCCCTATCGAAGCAAGGTTGCAAACGATTTTCATTGTCGAAGATTTAGAAACTTGATGATGCGCCACTTTTCAGCCTCAAATTATCATCGCCTCATGGTGAGGGCCACGCAGGCATTAGAAAAGCTCTACCCAGAGGAGTTGAGCGCTACTCTATATCTCGAACATGGAGATAAGGAGATTCAGTCAATTGCAGTGCGTTCCTTGGGGCATAGTCCAAGTTTGGATCATTTCAGTAAACTTCTATTTTACCTAGAGTGCGATAGTACGGCAAAAGCCGCCCACGAAGGTCTTTCCGAGCTCCTTAGTACTCACTCGAATTTCATACCAAAGACAATCGATGCTTTTGTACACTCTACTGGTGTGCTCCATCAAAGGCTGGCAGATGTGCTCTCCTATAGAATCGAGTATATAATCGCAAAATTGGTAGGCTATGATCACGATGTAGCCAAAGGCATAATCGATGAGCTTATCAGAATGGGCCATGTCACGGAGATCATCGAATTCTTAAAAAGCAATAAGAATATCGAGCTCGAGGCAGAGCTTATCGCCATCATTAAACCGCAATTGCAGGATAATGCGTTACTCGCAAGAGAATGTGGGCTTTTTTTGCCCGACGCTCTCCTAGAAAAGCTAGGCCTTGAGCGACTATCTCGTAGCGAGCCTGATAGGCAAGAGAAACTAAATAAAAAAATGATTCACTGGATGTATGGAATTATCGCGGTAGCAGTTTGTTTTTTCCCTATAATATATGTTGTGCGGTTTTATCCGAGGATCGCCACGCTGTCCTTCATAGAGAACATGAAATATTTTGTTCTAAATTTCAATGTGACCTTTGCTTATTATGCCATTGCAGTCAATCTGATTTACCTTGTGCTATTGTTCTTTTCGAGGCTGAATATTCGAAGGGAGGCTAAGCTCTGGGAACTCAAGAAGGCCACAATGTTCTTCAAACCCCGCATGCTGCCCTCGGTCTCGATCATCGCACCAGCCTATAATGAAGAAAGGACCATCATCCAGAGTGCAAATTCACTACTTAACCTCAGATATCCAGACCATGAGCTAGTTATCGTCAATGACGGATCCAAAGATGCCACTCTCAAAACTCTCATCGATTACTTCGATCTCAAAAGGACAGATTTTCCCTATGAACAGAGACTTCCGCATTACCCGATACGAGGCATTTATACTAACCCCTCTATACCGAACCTGGTAGTAGTCGATAAAGAAAATGGTGGTAAGGCCGATACTCTCAATGCAGGTATTAATGTTTCATCTAAAGAATACTTCTGTGGTATCGATGCAGATTCGCTCTTGGAATCAGATGCTTTGCTCAAGGTTGCAGCGCTCACTCTTGATTATGGTGTTGAAACTCCAGCTCTAGGCGGCAATGTATTCCCCATCAATGGCTGCAAAGTCGACAAAGGAAAGATCGAAAGAATCGGTGTGCCAAATCAATGGCTTGCGCGACTTCAAAGTGTTGAATATATGCGGGCCTTTATGTGTGGTCGGCTTGGATGGGATTACCTAAACTCTCTCCTTATAATCTCAGGAGCTTTCGGGCTTTTTAGAAAAGAACGCATCGTGGAAGTTGGTGGATACCTGACCAGTAAAAGTCAGTACCAGCGAGATACTGTTGGCGAAGATATGGAACTCGTAGTTCGCATTGCGCGCAGCATGCATGAAGCAAAGCGTCCTTACCGCATAAGCTATGCCTTCAATGCTAACTGTTGGACGGAAGTACCAGAAAAACTTTCCAGCTTGAAAAAACAGCGATATCGCTGGCAACGTGGTCTCGTCGACATTATGCATTTTCATAAGAAGCTGATTTTTAACCCAAAATATGGCCTGATGGGCATTTTGGCAATGCCCTACTTTCTCATATTTGAGATGATTGGGCCTCTTTTCGAAATTCAAGGCTATGTTATGGTCTTTCTAGCCGCAATATTTGGCATATTGAGCGCAAGGATAGCGCTTTTGCTTTTCTTTGGTTCGGTGCTTATGGGCATTTTTATCTCCATAATGTCGCTGAAAACAGCTGAAAGACATGACATCTACTATGACTATCGAGATACCTTCAGATTGATCGGCACAGCGATTGTAGAGAATTTTGGTCCTCGCCAACTCTTTTCTACTTGGCGAGCCAGTGGTTTTGTCAAAGCGATGCAGAAACCTCAAGGCTGGCAAAAATTCGAGCGGAAAGGCTTTGTAGGAAAGGAGCCTTCAGCCGCAAGCACAGAAGGAATTGTCCATCTATGATTACGCGAATTACAGAAAGATGGCGGACTCGTCTTCTCTGGATCATTGGAATAGCGCTGCTTGCTTTGTCTACTTTGCTTATCGCTTTGCCTTTTGTGCTCTGGAGGTGCGAACCCTATCATCCGCTCGAAATATGGGTTGTCGATAAGACTGTACCTTACACGGATTTTAGGGAGCATGCAGGGCTTTTTTGGCTTCTCGACAACAACAAGATAGCAAAACCTGACACAAAGAAACTCTATAATGTACACACTGATTACTATGGCTTTTACCCTGTATCTAATTCTCCAGCTAATTACGAATGGCGCAGCAATTCTCTGCCGGAAACAAGTAAGAAGCCAGACCTTATATATATTGCCGATACCTATGGTGTGTATCGCGATGACTATATGCAGAAAAAGTCACCTGAAGATAATTCATCATTGCTTTATGGAGGCCTAGATGGCAATGATTGCAAAATCATTCAAAGCGCCCTTGGTCAAGGCAATACATTCATTGCCGAATTTAACACCGCAGCCTCGCCAACCAATGCTAAAAATAGAGACCTCTTAGGCCGCCTCATTGGGCTCTCGTGGCGAGGCTGGATCGGCAATTACTATGATGACCTTGCTCCCCATGGAAGCGTCCCAGCCTGGATTGTACAGAATTGGGAATCCGCATTGAATCAGAAATGGACATTTTCCGGCCGCGGAATCGTACTTCTCAATGAAAGGGGTGATATCGAAGTACTCACCGAGAAAGAGGATATAAGCCCTAAAGGCATGAAGATGGTCCTCAATGCGCCATGGGACAGCGAAATTGGCGTAAAAAAGCCAGTCTCATATCGATATTGGTTCGAATGGGTTACTGCCGACCCTCTTTTGGAAGAAGTTGCGCACTATGAGCTCAATCTCAAGCCAGAGGGCAAGAAAAAATTGGATCGATTGAACTTGCCCACCACTTTTCCGGCCATAGTCCGCTATAAGAATGAGCAATATACGAGCTGGTATTTTGCGGGCGATTTTGCTGATCTTCAATTCTCGGGAACATCGTATCGAGTAAAAGGCATTCAGGCTATAAAGCGAATCCTTACAGATGAAACAGTGGAGGATAATAGTTGCTTTTTTTGGAAGGCCTATGCTCCAATTATGAACTATATTCTCGAGGAAAATAGAAAACAGAGGGCAGAGTTTAATGCCATCCAAAAGCCTATCGAGGTTCGAGTCCCTGTCCGTGCGATCAGAGAAGGCTTTCAGCTTACTTCTTCATCAGGAGATTGGAATACAATTTTTGTGAGAAGCGTCAATTTAGGGACAGCGGAGCCCGGCAAATTTTTTACAGAATTTCCTAATGAGATCGATACCTACCTTCGATGGCTGGCCATGATTGCCGATATGGGGGCCAATACCGTGCGCATCTACACGCTATTGCCGCCTGAATTCTATCGTGCGTTAGCTATCTATAATATGACCCATTCCGAAGCGACGCTTTTATTGCTTCAAGAAATCTGGCCTGAGGAACATCCTCCTGGAAATGACTTCTTGCAGCCATTGTATCAAGAAGCCTTTAAAAAGGAGATCGGTTATGTGATCGATGCTGTCTATGGCCGCGCAAATATACCTGAAAGAAAAGGCCGCGCCTGGGGTATATACAGCACCGATGTATCTAAGTGGTTATTGGGTTGGCTTGTCGGACGAGAACTCGAAAGTGTGGAAGTACTACAGACCGATGCAAATCATCAAGGCATTGCTTATGCAGGAAAGTTTATCTCCGCAGGCAAGGCAGCCTCGGCAACAGAGGTCTGGCTCGCAGAATCTCTCGATGCTGTCTCAATAATCGAATATGAGAGCTATCAAACCCTGCACCCTGTAGGTATTGTCAGTTGGCCAACGCTCGATCCTATACAGCATGACACCGAATGGGATCCCATAACAGGAAAGAAAAACCGTTGGAATGACTGTTCAAGTATCCAGATCGAACATCTCGAAACATCACCTCTTATGACTGCTGGGCTATTCGGTGCTTATCATATATACCCCAATTATCCAGATTTCATTGTCAATGAACCTTCGTATAATCTATACAAAGACTCTGTAGGCATTCTGAGATATGGCAGATATCTCGAAGAATTTATAAAGACACATGTGCGCTATCCTGCCATAGTTGCCGAATTTGGAATCGCGAATGGTGCAGGGGTTGCGCATCTCTCGCCCGATGGGCTTCATCATGGAGGCAGCGATGAAGCTACTGCTGGCAGGGATATCCTACGTATGTACGATGCAATCCAAAAAACAGGCTATACTGGCGCTTCGATATTTGAATTTATGGATGAATGGCCAAAGAAAACCTGGATACAAGAACCATTCATAATACCATTCGATCGCAGAGTTCTATGGCACAATGCAGTAGACCCAGAGCAGAATTATGGCCTTATAGCGAATGAAAGCATAGCCCCCACTGCCCCAGAGAAGACCATTCAAGGCAGTGGCGCGCTGATGCAGCTAGATATTGCCCATGATGCTACCTACCTCTACCTAACCGCAACGCTTTCGGCTGATAATCTTATTAACGGTAATGAAATACTAATCGGTATCGATACCTATAAAAGGGCGGTGGGGCAGATGGCTTGGCCAAGAGGGCTTGGAACCACTGCCTCAGGCATGGAATTCTTGCTAGAAATAAAGCCGCAAGAGATGCGACTACAGGTTATTCCATCCTATAACATCGCCAGAGCGAGATATGCAAGCACCTTGATGCACAGCGGAGCATTCAGCGATATCGACATGCTAGTAAACGGCAAGGTGATCACCAAGGATGGAACTATGATACCAGAGAAGCGCTTCAATGCTTCTATTCTTCGCCAGGGCGAATTCGATGAATCTGGAAATCTCTGGAATGTCCAAGGGAATATTCTGCGTGTGCGTATCCCCTGGAATCGCCTCAATGTTACCGACCCTTCATCGCTGAAAGTGCTCGATGACAGCCGCTCGATCGATAATCCCGTTACCGATCAACTAAAAACTATTGTCACCGATGGGTTTGTGTTCGATGCTCTTGTCTTAGATAGCACATCGGGGAAAGTAATAGGCAAACTCGAAGCAAACATAGATGCGCCATATATCTGGTCGGGCTGGGAAGATACGCCGCCCTATTGCGAGCGACTCAAGAAAAGCTATTTCATCGTCCGCGATTTGTGGGGAGCTCAAGCAGAAGAAGAAATGACAATACGTAAGGAATTCATCGAAGCGCAAAGTGGCAGATGATCCTATGATCTAACGCCATAGCATCCTAGGCAGGATAAGTACGATAAAGAAGGATGAACAGCATGCATTTTTCTGATAATATGATTCTCCATGATGAAAAGAATATTTCATCCAAGCATTCTATCTGTAGCAATGATTGCAATTGCCGTTGATTTAGCTTTTTCTTCTGCTCTGACCAAACCTATTGCAAAGAAGGAGTACAGAAATGTGGGATATGTATTCCATAAGAATTGTGACATCAACACTTTAGATGTAACCAAAATCACTCATCTCAATTATTCGTTCGGCTTGATTTACAATAGAGAATATGAAGCATTAGGAAATGAAACAAACCCCGATGTAATTGTACCTCATGATTTTGACGATAGTCTGCTGCATACAATCTATTTGTCCGATAAGGTTGAAAGCGATCTTTCAAGAATCTATATTTTGAAAGAGAAGAACCCTGTCTTGAAAATTCTTTTATCTGTAGGTGGATGGGGATGTAGAGGATTCTCAGATGCTGCTGCATCTAATGATGCAAGAAAAGCTTTTGCACAATCCTGCAGGAAGATTATCGACAGATTTGGACTTGATGGGATTGATTTGGACTGGGAATATCCTGTCATAGGGGGATGGGGATCAATAAAATCTAGACCCGAAGATAAGCAGAACCTTACTTTGTTATTGAAAGAAGTGAGAAAAACGATAGGCAATGACAAATTGTTGACAATAGCCGGCTCACCAAGTGTTAGTTTCTCAAATGGCGAATGGATAGAATTCCAAAATGTAATAGATCTGCTAGACTACATAAACATCATGACATATGATTTTGGGAACGGCACATGTTATTTTGATTCGGCATTATATCCTTCTAAAACATGGAAAACAAAATCTGATCACGACGACTATAATATAGATATGGCAGTAAAACTATATTTGAAGAATGGATGCCCAGCAGAGAAAATAAATGTTGGGATTTCATTTGGGGCGAGCATACCAAAAGTTGTAGTATCCAATAATAAGCTATGGAAGGCTATATCCAAAAAGCTAAATACGGTGGGCTTTTTTACATCTAAAGATCCTCTTATAAAAAAAGTAAAGGATTTGCTAGAAGATAAGAATGGCTTCCATAAAGAATGGGACGAACAAGCCAAGACAATGTATATAAGTACTGATCTATTAAATGTCAGACAATTTGTCATGAGTTACATTGAACCCCAAGGCCTATCTGAAAGAACTAAGTATATCAAAGACAATAACCTAGGAGGAATAATGTTTTGGGAATTTGGTGCTGATTATGACAACTCTTTAGTTTCGCAGATTGCAAGAGAACTCGATATTAACCGATTAGGCGAAAAGCCATGATTTGCTGCATGATAAGCTACGAAATTTTCGATGCTTGATTACCAAAAGAAGAAATATTTTATGCTTGTTTTATGATATGTTTCTCAGGTTGAGCCATTGGCTAAAGACAAAAAAGAGAGCCCTAGTATGCTAAGGGCTCTCTTTGATTACCAAAGCTTCTTAGCTAAAGAATTAGAAATAGAACACGCTACCGTGGCTATTGTTGTAGGCGTCGTACTTATCTTTTTGTGCGAGCAATTGCGCGGAGCTGAATAGGCCAGGATTGGCAAGCATGTACTCACCATCGTAGAGGAAGAAGTAGGTTACTAGACGATTCCCACCTATGTATGCTCCATTTACATGATTGAACTCACTGCTCATGAGTTGTTTGGAGAGCAAATCGCTAGGAAGCGAGCTGCTCTTGCTCAGAATATCCGAAGCTTGCTGTAGTGTGGTCACGTTTAGCGGCGAAAGCGCAAGATTCGAGAGCTGTGCAACATAATTTAGAAGCGTTTCCTTGCTCACCTGTGTACCATTTGTCTTGTTTGCGATGGCCTTGTCTAGATTTGTTTTCCAGAATCCAATCGTATTGCCATTAGCGGTCTGACCAGAAATCCAGCTGTAATCTAGCATGAAGCCGAAGTTTGACATTTTTGGCTTACCGTAAACGGCACCAAGAGTCACATTCTGGGATGCTGATCCATTATGTAGGAATCCTACTAGATCGCCTATGCTCACAGTGTAGCTCTCATCACCCTTTAGGTTGGTGAATGTGTAGGATCCATCGCTTCCGATCGTCGCTATAGCACCGGTGCTCAACTGTATCGCAATACCACTCAGAAGAGGCTCACCTTCCTGGTAGACACCATCTTTGTTGGAATCATAGAACGCTAGATTCTTAATAGTCTCATAGGAGAGACCGAAATTTACAGCACTTTTTGATTCTTGTACCGCTACAGATTTGTAGGTCACAGGTGCAGAATATGGAGTTGCGAAGTACCCGCTTAGTCCATTCGAGCTTACCGTATAAGTTCCAGCAACAAGTCCCGTGAAGCTATAGAGGCCATCTGCATCGCTGATTGTGCTCAAACCCGAAGAGAGAGCGACTTTTACGCCTGAAAGCCCGAGCTCACCGCTATCGAAGATGCCGTTGTTATTCACATCGTGAAAAACAACACCGGATATGGAATAGGTCGGAGTCTCGGTACCGCTATCGGTTGTTGGAGCCTTAGGAAGTGTATAGGGAATATAATAGTACCAACGAGGCGGTTGACTTTTATCGCCGACATTCACTCCTACACCACCACCAAATCCTGTCTCATTTCCAGCACCATTTTGGCCTATGAGCGCGGAATGAGCAAAAACATAGAGTTGAGTATCAGCGGTCCAAGATTCTGGGATGGTGATTTCGATAACGGCCTTGGATACATTCGGAGAATAACTGGCAATTTTGCCTATACCACTTTTCCCCTTATCGAACTGTCCAGGGACCAACACTCCATTAGCATTGGATGGCACAGCGCTGATATCCGTTCCAACCCAAACATGGGTTTCACTTATAAGATAATTTGAGTCTGTCTCATAGACCACATACAGCTTATTGACATCTTGGCTGATTGAAACGGTTCCGGCATTGATCGTTTGGCCAGCCCATAAGGTATAACTTGAGTCGGTTCCGACATCCGAAATACTCTTAGATTCCGAATAAGAATTTGATGTTAGACTTGGCTGGAGCGGATTTGCGCATGAAGCGATTAAGAGCACGACAATCGAGAGGGCTAGAGTAGCCTTCGCAATCTTTGACAACTTTTTCATAATAATCTCCCACTTTTTGCATTCAAGCAATTT
>MWDY01000233.1 GCA_002070755.1 Spirochaetes bacterium ADurb.Bin110
TATGGCTCTTTCTCTATCTTTCTCGTAATTGTCTAGCATGAAGCGGTAGGCCGATACCACTGTGCCAACATATTCCGCGGATTTCATTCTACCTTCGATTTTAAAGGCATCTGCTCCCGCCATTATGAGATCCGGAATATATTCTATGAGTTCAAGATCGTCGGGCGAAAAATAGTAACCCTTCCCTTTTTCGCATTCATAGAGCCTTCTGCATGCCTGGGTGCATTGACCTCGATTCGCACTTTTGCCTCCCAGATAGCTCGAAAATAGACAAAGTCCCGAAGCGCTAACACAGAGCGCACCATGGACAAAGACCTCTAGCTCAAGGCTCGTATACTGCCTTATCTGCCGAATCTCTTCGAGTGAAAGCTCGCGAGCGAGTACTGCTCTCTTAAAGCCCGCTCGCGAAAGCTGATTGCACCCTGCAGCCGAAGCGATATTCATCTGAGTCGACGCATGAAGCGGCAAAGAAGGGAAATAGTCACGCGCAATCTTTACGACACCGGCATCCTGAACGATTATGCCATCTGGTCCTACAGAAGCGAGATATTCTAGCAACTGGTATATGCGATCGGATTCGCGCTCTTCGAATACGGTATTAACGGTCACATAGACCCGCCGCGAGCGATAATGGCATGCATATACTGCGGCCTCGAATTGGTTAAAGGCAAAATTCGTCGTGCGCATACGGGCATTGAAGGAGCGCAAACCAAGATAGACGGCATCCGCTCCTTCACCAATAGCTGCGTCGAGCGCCTCTTGCGATCCTGCCGGCGCAAGCAATTCAACTTTCTTCACAGTATCCTTATAAGCTTTAATGGTGCTTTGGTGCAAGGAGATGAGATAGGCGGGCATGATAATTGAACTATCTATGATATGAATATTATAGAAATTTTAGAAATAACAAGCAAAGCGGCGCCATGGGCATAGCGAGGGCTTTGCGGAGCATAGCGGGGCATAGCAGCGCCTGCCTTAATGTTGTATTTTATTCACTTTTCCTATATATTTTTATAGCCTGCTTTTTCGGGCTTTTCTTCTTGTTGTCTTCCGGCTTTCCGGAAGTTCCAAGAAACTACAATTCTTATATTTGCTCTGGAGCAATCCATGGATTTGGGGAAAATACGCAATATCGGCATCATGGCGCATATCGATGCTGGCAAGACTACAACAACCGAACGTATGCTCTATTATTCTGGAAAAACATATAAAATAGGCGAAGTTGACAACGGCGAAGCTACAATGGACTGGATGGACCAGGAGCAAGAGCGTGGCATTACGATCCAGAGCGCAGCCACGACCACCTTTTGGCGCGATCATCAGATAAATATCATCGATACGCCAGGCCATGTGGACTTTACCGCTGAAGTCGAGCGCTCTCTCCGCGTACTCGATGGAGCTATAGCAGTGTTCTGTGCCGTAGGAGGCGTAGAGCCACAGTCCGAAACAGTCTGGCATCAAGCAGATCGATACCGCGTTCCGCGCATCGCGTATATCAATAAGATGGACAGGGTCGGCGCAAATTTCGAAGCAGCTCTGCAAGACATGAAGATCAAGCTCGGTGCACATCCTTTGCCCTTGAACATCCCCATTGGTGCCGAGAGTTCTTTTGAAGGAGTCATCGATCTCCTCGAAATGCAAGAGATATACTGGAGCGAAGATGGGTCGGATATGACAAAATTACCAATTGCTCCCGAGCGCCAGGAAATAGCTCATCGGTGGCGAGAAAACCTTCTCGATGCTGTCTCCTCCCAGTCCGATCTTATAACCAAGCTCTATCTCGAAGGTGTCACTATACCGAAAGAGACCTTAATAGCAGAAATACGAAAAGCTTGCATCGCTCAACACTTCGTTCCAGTATTTGCTGGAGCTTCTCGCAGAAATATGGGCGTCCAATCCCTTCTCGATGCGATAGTCGATTTTCTGCCTGCCCCTAATGAAGTTGGTTCAATCAAGGCTTACCATACCAAAAAAGAGCAGGAAATAGAAATCCCTTGTCAGATAAGCGGATATCCTCTTGGACTTGTATTCAAGGTTCAATACGACCGCGAAGCTGGCGCTCTCTGCTATGTGCGCATGTATTCTGGGACACTGCACAGCTCTTCAGTAGTATATAACAACTCTAAAAAAAAGCGCGAGCGCGTAACTAGGCTTTTGCGCATGCACGCTAACAAGAGCGAGCCTATCGAGTCGGTTAGCGCAGGCGATATTGCAGTGTTTGTAGGGCTCAAATTGGCTCAGACTGGCGATACTCTCGGCACCGAGGGTTATCCCATTCTTCTCGAAAAGATGCACTTCCCAGAACCCGTTATCTCGGTAGCAATTGAACCCAGGACGCTTTCAGACCGAGATAAGTTAAAAGAAGCCCTCGATATTCTAGCTCGAGAAGATCCAACTTTCGCAGTCCATGAGGATGAAGAGACAGGTCAGATAATTATTAGGGGCATGGGAGAATTGCATCTAGATGTACTTGTCAAGCGTGTTATCCGAGAATTCAAAGTTCAAGCTAAGATCGGCAATCCACAGGTAACCTACAGAGAATCGATTTCTACCAAATATCGCCATAGCGAAAAATTTCACAAGATTATTGCTGGAAAAGAGAATACTGCAGGCCTCACTATTGAAGTGGAACCGCTCCCAAGAGGAACCGGTAATCAGTATAAAAAACTTGTTCGCGCTCCAGATGTGCCTCAGGAAATTTTCGAAGCCATAGAACGAGGCATAATGTCGGCCTTTTCTTCGGGAATTCAGTATGGATATCCGGCTGTGGACATTGGTGTTTCACTCATCGATATCGAATACAACGAGCTCACTTCCACCGCCTTTGCCTTCGAGGCCTGCGCCAATATGGCTTACGATGCCGCATGCAGGTCGGCAAATCCTATTTTGCTCGAGCCCATTATGAAGGTCGATATTCTAACTCCAAAGGAATTCGTCGGAGAAGTCATGAGCCTTGTTTCTCAGCGCGGTGGGCTTATACATGGCACAGAGACAAAGATTGTAGCAGAGATCATACATGCCGAAGCTCCACTAGCTACTATGTTCGGGTTTACCACCAGTCTCAGATCGGTGAGCCAGGGTCGAGCTTCCTTTAGCATGGAATTCAGCCATTTCGAGCCCAAACGAGACTAATTGGCAATATCTTAACAGAATAATATTTGCCTCAAGAGTTGAAGCAGTCGAGCTTCTTGTTCGCGTCTTCTCTTCGAGGAGGCATGATATGCTTTTCTGGCCAATTTCACAGATTCCCGCTATGGCGATGGGTTTAGTCACTGCCATGCTTCCACTTCAAACGAGCGAATCGAGCTGCGGCTATGCGGTTTCGGCAGCCTTGATCAACATTATGCGGACTAGTGCTTTTTTGGCAGGTCTGGAAGATTTGGAGAGAGAAAAATACAAATATCCATGTATACCAGTATTCGAAAATGATCGAGATCTAGCCCGAAACTATGGGAAAACACCGCCAATTTCGCTGGCTGATATCAAGACCATTATTGCTTGTCATGGAATCGATTCAATGGTGTTCAAGTTTTCGCCCAAAGCTTTGCATAAGCTAGCTAAATCCATAAATGCTCCTCTGATCCTTCATGTCCGTGGCCAGTTTTCTCACTTTGTCCTCATTATCGATGTTAAATCCGATTTCAAATTAGATGCCGAAACCGATGCTGAATCAGATGCTGAAGCCGATACAGAATCAGTAGGAATCCTACTTTTTGACCCATCCTGCGGGCTGGTGCTGCTGAGCGAACATAGACTCAAGGATCTAGTTTCAGGTTATTGTCTTCTTCCAATAAGATACAGCTATACGCCAGGAGAAAAACCCATAGACATCGGAAATTTCGGGGCAAGTTTTGCTTCTCTTAAGACTTTATTATGGACTCTATACTGTAAAGAAGAAGACTAGAAACAGGAAAGCACAAAGGCCCCAATTAGGACCTCAAGATCGAAAAGATCTCTATGCTCGGGTATGTTTTCGATATTCCTCAACTGAAGCTCGACTTCGCCAATGTACCAGAAAAAAAGACCAAATTTCGGATCGACACGAAATGCATATTCGAGAAAATCATTCGCCTTTCCAAGAGATCCAAATAGGAGAGATGGGATTTGGCGCGCAATTCCTACGAAGGTACGAAAAGCCGATACAATACGAAAATCCCTATATTCTTCTATGAATCGGGCAAGATCCCCAAGCAGTTCTTCTTGTGTGGTGTTCTGGCTTCCATCGGCCCAGGTCTTATTTATCAAGAGTGTCATGTTTTCTCGGAATACGCGCAGAAGATGGAAGACGCGAATTAAGCGCTGATCTTCTGTGCACTCAATATAGAAACTGAATTCGCCGGGGTTTCCTAAGAGATTGGCTAGAGCCAGCGCGGATTTCTTTCGTTCTTGGCCTGTGGACTTTACCATAGATTCGAAAAGCTCGAAAACTTTTTTCTCGGATCCGGTTACGAGAGTGTCCACTCTGGCGGAATCGACAAAATCCATGGCAATACCATGACGAAAAGGCATAAAATGGTCAAGGGGGATAGAGGAAGCTTTAATCTGTCGCTTAATACTCCATTCATCCAGTTGCGCGAGAACAAAGAATATTTCATACTTGTAGCATGGCAAACGATATCAAGATTCTCGAAAACACAAGAGTGGGAGAGGGATTTGTTCCATCTCGATATCTTCGCCCTGGCGAAAATGAATACTATTTACGCGATGAACAACTTAGAAGCCTAGGCAAGGAGCCCTTATCTTTCAGGCCGCTATCAGCAAGCGAATTAGAAGTTCTTGTGAGAAACAATAACACATGCAGGGACTGGTCTTTGTTTCTTGTGCGAGATCCATTTCATCCTGAGCTCTTGAGAAACAACATATTCTTTGGGCTTGTTCGGATCTCGCGCCTTGAACCTGCTACTTTGGAGCACCATGACTTCTCTACCACAACTGGAATCTACAATTCACTGATCATCGCCTGCGACATCGGAGATAACTGTGCCATTTCGGATTGCGCTTATCTTTCGCACTATATAATCGATGATCATTGCATTCTCATCAATAATGCTGAATTACAGGTCTCTAATCACGCCAAATTCGGCAATGGCATTGTCATGGAGAGCGAAGAGGAGTCGGTTCGCATAACGCTCGATGTTATGAATGAGAACGGCGGCCGCTGGATTTATCCATTCAATGGCATGCTTCCTGCGGATGCCTGGCTCTGGGCTAAATTTCGCGACAGAGATGTCCTTATGGAGCGTTTTGCTGAGATGACCAATGCCAAGTTCGATCGCAGGCTCGGCAGATATGGCATTATAGGCCGCGACAGTGTTCTCAAGCACAATCGCATCATTAAAGACGCATGCATCGGAGAAAGCGCTTATATAAAAGGCTCGAACAAGCTGAAAAATCTCACCATAAATTCCAAAAGCGAAGCACCTACGCAGATTGGTGAAGGCGTAGAGCTCGTAAATGGCATTCTAGGCTATGGCTGCCGTGTCTTTTATGGCTGCAAAGCAGTGCGATTTGTTATGTGCGATAACTCAGCCTTGAAATATGGAGCCCGACTGATACACTCTGTGCTTGGTGAGAATAGCACCGTATCCTGCTGTGAGATTCTCAATAACCTGATCTTTCCATCCCATGAGCAGCATCATAATACGAGCTTCTTGATAGCAAGTCTCATAAAGGGTCAATCCAACCTTGCCGCTGGCGCTACAATCGGATCGAATCACAATTCTCGAGCTCCGGATGGGGAAATCGAAGCAGGACGAGGCTTCTGGCCGGGGCTCTGCACCTCAGTGAAACACTCATCGCGCTTTGCTTCGTTTTGCCTTCTCTCGAAGAGCGACTACAAGTATGAGCTCGATATTCGTTTCCCCTTCTGCCTAGTGGATATCGATGAAACAGAAGGAAAGCTTATGCTGGCTCCAGCTTGGTGGTGGCATTCTAATACCTATGCGCTCATGAGAAACGAGAAAAAATTCAAAGAGCGCGACAAGAGAATCGATAAAAGCATCCAGTTCCTCTATTCCCCCTTTGCGCCCGATACTATGACAGAGATTCTTGCAAGCCTCGCTATTCTTGAATGCGCCACCGGAGAAGCAGCATTGATATCTCTCGCCGATAATGAGGATAATCGTGCAATATTTGGCGACAAAATCCTGGATCTTGTAAGCGAGCTCGGATTGCATATAAGCCAAAAATCTGAAAATAAAAACACCGAAAAAAGGAGCGATAAGTTCGCACAAAGGCCTTATCTGGAGAATCTTGATATTCATAACCTAAATAGCCCCGACATTCGCAAGCTAGGCGCACTCATCCTTGCTGGGCAAAATGATCCTCTTCCTTTTGAAGTACATGTAAAAGGCTTTGAAAATTCCACAAGGCGACAAATCGTTCTAAAGCCTTGCAGAGCAAGAGCCTCCTATAGAGAAATGTTGCTCTGGTTTTCGGTTACGACACTTTTGCCTGCCATTTTAGCTGAACTAGACAAGATAGATGATCTTGCTGAGCCAGATGAAATATTTGAGAGGATATCGCTACGCATAGGACTGGAAAGCAAGACGCTAGGAGAGCCAGAGAATTGCCAGCATAAAGCTGATCTCCAAGGGCCCCCGGAAATGGAATGGGATAACATGGGAGGTTTTCTTGTCCAGCATTCCAAGCTGGAAGATCTGATCGGGCGCATCGAGACGGGGGGCATACAGAGCTGGGACGAGCTTCACTGCGAGTACCAAAGACTATCCTTAGAATATGAAGGGGACGCTCGAGCCTTTGCCTGGGCTATTCTTGGATACTTGAGCCTCGATCCCGAAAAAGCAAGTGCCATTCATGTCGCTATTGCTAGAAAAGATGTATCGAATTTAGAGGCATTGGATTTAGAAGAGCAATGGCCAAAACCCACTCTCTCTCAGCTTATTTCAAGCCTCAAAGCGGCCAAGGAACTTTCAGGCACTATCGCCCAGCGCGTCTATGCTACTCGGGCAAAGGATTGGACTAATCCTTTCAGAAAGACAACCTTCCGCAATGAGAATGAACAACTCGCCGTCTATGGTCGCATAGAAGAAAATGCTGCTATAAAGGCCGTCTCTCATGAGATGGAAGCCATAAGGCAGGAGATAGACCAGCTGACTAGCAGGCTCCTAGCAAGCGATCCAAAAGTTCCTCATCCACAATATTAGGCATTGTGATAGCCCCATAATCGCTATATTCGCGGTTGAATTCCTCCGCCACCTCCATGGCATGCGGATTGCGTGCCCAGGAGCGCCGCGCAACGCCGCCCATCGCATCCCAGGGAAGCGCCATGCGGATCACCTGGTCGACTTTCTCTGAACCATCGAGCACAAGGCCGAAGCCACCGTTGATCGCTTTGCCGATGCCCACACCTCCGCCATTGTGCAGCGTAACAAGGCTCATACCCCTTGCAGCATTGCCCGCAAAGCACTGCGTTGCCATATCCGCCATCACATTCGAACCATCCTTGATGTTGCTAGTCTCGCGGAAGGGACTGTCTGCGCCGCCAGTGTCATGGTGGTCTCGGCCTATCATCACAGGGCCTATCTCTCCATTTCGCACCATTTCGTTGAACTTTAGCGCTATATTCATTCGGCCAAAGGCATCTTGAAAGAGAATTCGCGCTTGTGTGCCTACGACAAGCTTATTTTTCTCGGCATCGCGTATCCAGATATAGTTGTCGCGGTCCTGGCCGCGGCGATCTGGATCGATGCATGACATTGCGGCAAGATCTGTCTTGTGCAGGTCCTCCTTCTTGCCAGATAAGCACACCCATCGGAAGGGCCCATAACCATAATCGAAGAGCTCGGGTCCCATTATATCTTCGACATAGCTTGGCAAAATGAAACCATCTTTTTCATCGATGCCATTTCTCGAAATTTCCTTTACTCCCGCATCGAAGACAGCCTTTAGAAAGGAATTGCCGTAATCGAAGAAATATGTGCCCTTCTTGACAAGACGCATTATCACATCGAAATGCCGCCGTAAGGAAGCGTCGACCAAAGCTCGGAAATAATGCCTATCCTCGGCTAGAAGCCTTGTACGCTCTTCGAAGCTTATGCCGACTGGACAATATCCGCCATCGTAGGGTACATGGCAGCTCGTCTGATCGGACAAGAGGTCCACATGCACATCGTGGCCATCGATATATTCTAAGAGATCGACGATGTTACCGTGATACGCGACCGCGATTGGCTCTCCCCTTTCCCGAGCTTTATAGGCAAGGCGCACTGCTTCTTCGCATGATTCTGTTTCGTAGGAAACCCAGCCCTGCTTGAGTCTTGTCTCGATGCGCGAGTGATCCACTTCCGCTATGATGGAGGCTGCATGTGCTATCATTGCTGCCTTGCCCTGGGCTCCCGACATACCGCCTAGCCCTGAAGACACAAAGAGTCTGCCAATAAGGTCCTTATCCTGAGGGATGCCAAGTTTGAGTCTTCCCGCATTGAGAATCGTGTTATAAGTTCCATGTACAATTCCCTGTGGCCCAATGTACATCCAGCCACCTGCGGTCATTTGGCCATAATTAGCGACACCCATTGCTGCGGCGATATTGAAGTCTTTGAGATTGTCGTACATGCCCACCATAAGCCCATTCGTTATTATCACGCGCGGTGCAAAAGGATGGCTTGCAAAAATGCCCACTGGATGGCCCGACTCCACTACCAGCGTGCTATTCTCGTCGAGCACTTCGAGGTATTTGCAGATTAGGCGATACTGCATCCAGTTCTGACAGACCTGTCCGGTCTCTCCATAGGTGACGAGCTCGTATGGGTAAAGAGCAACATCGAAGTCGAGATTATTGTCGATCATTACGCGGAGAGCCCGACCTTCGATACAGTTGCCCGAATAGCTATCTATGGGAAGACCGCATATCTTGCCTTGAGGCCGGAAGCGATATCCATATATGCGACCTCGCTGCCTGAGCTCGGCTAAGAATTCTGGCGCGAGTTTTTCATGCCAGCGGGCAGGAATATAGCGCAAGGCGTTTTTTAGCGCGATCCTCTCCTGACCAGGTGTTAACTCTGCGTCACGCTTTGGAGCTCGCCTGATTCCTGGCTCGAAAATAGGCTCAGCTGGAAGATCTTCAAACTCTAGCGTAATAATATATGGATGAGCATTCATTATACTGACCTCCTTTTTTATTCTTTGCTTATATATCTTATGCAGCGATAGAATTGTATCACCAATAATAGGAATTGGAACGAACAATCTTTCTCGATTTTCTACTTACGCTTTCTCATTTCTATTTCTATGCGATGTTTTTCCAATACTAATTGTCAATATCGCGCCTTTAGATTTATGATGTATATCGTTGGCTGGATCTTGTTCCACAGGACCTTGAGCCCCTAATCTATTCATAAGGAGAAAGAATAATGGACAATGAAGTGACATGGTGGAAATTCGACGAAGTAGACGCTTTTATGAGGGCTGGATTTGAGGCTGTCGGCGTGGCCCCTGATGTCGCAGCCGTATGCTCTGACGTGCTGATTTCCGCTGATAAGCGTGGTGTCGATTCTCATGGCGTGGGGAGGTATAAACCAATTTATCTAGATCGTATTTGGGCTGGAATTCTCAATCCAAACACGACATTCGATGTTATCAAGGAAACTCCGACAACAGCAGTGATCGATGGCCATAACGGCATGGGCCTCTATATCGCAAAAAGATCCATGGAGTTAGCCGTAGAAAAAGCAGAAAAATTCGGTATAGGCATGACAGTATGTCGAAACTCGACGCACTATGGTGCAGCCTTCTACTATGCGCGCATAGCCGTAGAGCACGGTATGATCGGCATGACCACCACCAATGCACGGCCTTCTATCGCTCCAACCTGGGGAGTCGAACCCATGCTTGGCACTAATCCCATGACATGGGGCATGCCCTCGGACGAGGCCTTCCCTTTTATGCTGGATTGTGCAACTTCAGTAACCCAGCGCGGAAAAATCGAACTCTACGATAGACTAGGCAAAGATCTTCCGGATGGATGGGTAATAGGGCAGGATGGAAAATATCGACATGATACTCACCAGGTCCTAATAGACCTAGGTCAGGACAAGGCAGCTCTTACTCCTCTTGGAGGCCTCGGTGAGGATTTCGGCGGCTACAAAGGCTATGGTTATGCCATGGTAGTAGAGCTGCTTTCGAGCGCTCTCTCCCAAACCAATTTTATGAAGGCTCTTCTAGGTGTCGACTCAAATGGAAAGCCCAAACCTATCGAATTGGGGCACAGCTTTATTGCCATAAACATAAGCGCTTTCTGCGACCTGGAGGACTTTAAACATCATGTTGGAGAGGTAAGCCGCCAACTGAGAGCATCGAAGAAAGCCCCAGGGGCTAAGCGTATTTGGACGCCTGGCGAAAAAGAGCATGAAACCTGGCTCTATAGGAAAGACAAAGGTGTACCATTCAATCCGCCCCTTAAGAAGGCTTTCAAAGAAGTCAAGGAGCGCTGCAAACTCGATATAGAGCTGCCCTTCTGAATTGAGATTCTCCTCACTGTAGCATGCAATGCATGCTACAGTGACCTTCTAAGCTCTTCTAGGCTATAGAGAACCCTATTTCGGCTGCCCCGATCCTCTAATTGTGCCACTCGCCTTTGTAGCTAGTTTTGCAAGAAGACCTGGATCTTTCCCATACTTTTCTATAAGGCTGCTTAGATCTCCTAAAAGCTCAGGTAAGCCATCGACCACAAGCTCTACCAGATCATCTGCCATCTCCTCTTCATAATTTGCCACGATGTAATCGACAAGGTCTGTCCATAGGTTCTCCTTGCTCATTACCTCATTCAATTCCAAAAGCATATTTAAACGCAATGAGGAATTTTCTTTGAGCTTACGAGTAAAGAATGCATAAGGACTCAAGACCGCCTTTATTGTTGTCCTAGTGCGCGGCTCCTGAGAGAAAAGGTAAAGGATATCCATCATGGCGATGTACTGACTATTGCCGCTAGTATTGATGATAGTGGGGATTAGCTCTTCCAGGGTCTTTTGGCGCTGTCGCAGCACCTTGCGGTATTTATTTCCGCCTTCTATAAAACCAGCGACAAAATCGGACCATATCTTGGTTTGCACAATGCTTGGAATCGAGAGGGAGTTCCCTATAGGTGCAAATACCGTGGCTAGAGGCCAGGCTAGAATACTTCGGAACAGATTGGCTCTAACGACACTCTTATCAAAGCCCCGCAAGGTGTTGTGTGCTGCAAGGTAGAATCCGTTTACAATCGAAATAACAAAAAATTTGACAAGATTGAATAAGAATGTTTCGGGCGCTAAAGGCCACAATGAATCGAAAGCGGCTTTTGCATAACCCATAAGAGGTACTGAAAAACCAGTCCAGAAAAGAGATTGCCCAACATTGTCGAAATTGATGCTTTTGAGTTTCCACTGGCTAAGTTTAGGGCCTCTATAGGAAATCAGGTCGGCAATGCTATTTCGAAACCCTGTTATGCCAAGCCAAAGCAGAGCATAAGCAGGGCCTATATAGGCTGTAGCTACGGTAAAGCCAGTTATAGCGCGTATAACGTTCTTGAATGTTGGGTTGAAATACCGCCATGCACGCAACGGGCCAATTCTCTCTTCATCGCCTGTTGTTGCGCGATTCCAGCTACCAGAGATCTTGCCCATGCAGACAATACGAGGGGCAGAAGCATTTTGAAGACTTGCCTCATCTACAGGAGATTCGCTGGATCGTATCATGGCAGAGATGAGCAATGGGAGACGCATATGTCGTTTTATATATCGCTTGCGCAGATTTCCAATGATTCGATCCTCGAATATGAATCCCATGCCCGGAATCTTCGGATTTCTCCCTGTCGCATCGCTTCCACAGATCGGCTTAAGAAAATTCCGGCCTTCAGAATCCGCGCTTTTATTGAGATCGTTGACAAAATGCGCAAAGTCTTCTATTTCTTCAAGATTTCTTCCTATGCAATCCTGGATGTTATAGATTTCAACGGCATCAATGCATCGACCTCGTCCAATCAAGACTTTTTTGGCTAGATCAAGCCCATGCTCGAGCGGCTGGACGAATTTGATTAAGCATCCTGCTTTTTTAAGCATTTGGCTTATAGGTTCAAGGTCGTCAAAAGCTGATTGATAGGAAATTATATGCGGGGTATCGAAATAGCCCGAAAGCACCGAGTCCGGAGAAAGCTGGTTCAATTCCTTTTTAAGCTCGGAATACTTGGCTTCGATATCTTCTCTTCTTAGCTCTTCGCCAGGTTGTCCTTGCAGCAGACTAGAAGGATTCTCCGCCATGTACCTTGCCTTTTCGCGGAGCGCTTTGTAGTACCATACTCTCTTCTGGAGAATTGGCCTATAGCGCACATACATGAATTCAGCAAGATGAAGAGGCGTAATATTTACATTGGGAATAGTAGCAAGCAGCACTTCCAGGGAAAGCGGGGCAAGGCAATATTCTGGCTTATCCTCGAAGTCCTTGTTTATTTTTGGCAGTGTATTTTGGTTGAAACTCTCAAGAAGACGGCGTACCGCATCGAGTCTGCTTTCTCTATTGATTTCGAGCCCCTGAAAGAACTTTTCCATGTCCAGCGCATGATCTGAGAAAAAGGCGCGCAATTCATCCTTTGACGAAAAATGAGGGAGCTCTGCCATAAAATGATAGCGAGCTCCTTCGACCAGAACACTGAACTCGAGTCCTATATTCACCTTGAGCCCAAGGATATTGCCTGCTTCCAGCACTTCCTCCATCAAATCGATATCGGAAACGAGGCCGTAAGCTACGGTCAGCGAAGATATACCCTTGATGAAGGCATCTAAGACAAGCTGGGTCGGATTCTTTCTCCCAGATGTCGCAACATCGTGGACATGGTCATCCCAGGCATATCCAAGTTCTCCGATTTTCATGCCATTCTCAGGCAGCTCTATGATATTGAGCTCGTCGCAGAGTTTGCGGATCACCTGGTGTTGTCCTTGTGTGGACATCGAAAAATCATAGAGCAATTCTAGCTGGCGGCGTTTATTCGAGCGGTGCTTGACAACTTCTTTTACGAGGGCAGACTGGACCCTTGCTGTATTCAAAGGATAGTCGATATTTGAGGAACGAAAGGCGACATCTGCAAGATTTTTGAGTGCGATCAAGCGTCTAATCGAGTTGCGAGAATCGAGGTCTCTAACTACCATCAAGTAAGATTCTGCTATGGAGATTCTTCGGCGCTTAAACCAGCGGTTAGCTGCTTGAGGATGAAAGGGCGGAGGCGCAGTTATGATTTCGGGCTGATCGATCTTTGCGTTGAGTTCACGGCGCATCTTTCGCAGCTCAGCCGAGAAACTGAGAGATGAGATGAACTTATTGTAAAGTTTGTGCAGCCTCGATTTAGCCATAAAGCAATATAACCTATCCTTTCATATAAAACATCTATCGAGAATAAAAAAGGCTGGCCTACGAATCCTTAGACCAGCCCAGCCCCTTGCATTGGAAACCTAACAGGATTCAACGGTTGATAAGCCGGAACTCCTCCATAAATTCTATAGCTTCTCTAACATTATCGACAAGATTGGCATTATATATTGAGAATCGAATTCCGCCTGTCGAACGATGCCCCCTTATTCCAACTATTCCGGCTGACTTTGCCTGCTTGATGAAGGTATCTTCCATTTCGGGTGTTTTGAGTCGGAATACAACATTCATCTGCGAACGAGATTCTTTTTCCACTGGCCCTCTATAGAAGCCCTCTGATGAGTCGATAGCCTCATAGAGAATTCGAGCCTTCTCTTCGTTGATTTTCTGCATTTTTTCTAGCCCGCCGATCGTATATAGTAGCCACTTTAGCGTAAGATTAAGTATATATATCGAAAAGCATGGCGGTGTATTGTATAGCGAATTATTCTCCGAAAAAGTGCGATACGAAAGCATTGCAGGCAATTTGGATTTTTCCTGCGCAATACCGAGGAAGTCCTCTCTGATGGCTACCACCGTGACACCCGAAGGCCCAAGATTCTTCTGGGCACCTGCATAGATGAGCGCTAGCTTATCGACTGGAAATGGACGAGAAAATATATCGCTAGACATATCGCAGACAAGAGAGGCTTCCCCCACTTCTGGCCAAAATTGCCATTGAGAGCCATAAATTGTATTATTGCTAGTCATGTGCACATAAGTTGATGAAGGGTCTATTCTTAGCTCTTCCTGCTTTGGAATTCGCGTAAAGCTGCCATCCTCATTTTCAGTGCTTATTATATCGAGGGACCCGAAACGCTTTGCTTCCTTCACAGCAGCCTTGCTCCAGTGCCCCGTCACAACATAGGTTGCCCTGCGCTCTCCAAAGAGATAATTCATAGGAATTAGAAAAAACTGTGTCGAAGCTCCACCTGTCATAAATAGAATCTTCCACTCAGGTCCCATACCTGCAAGCTTGCGAAAGAGTTCCTGCGACTCATTATGCATCGCCTCGTATTCGCTCGATCGATGAGACACTTCCATGACAGACATGCCAGTGCCTCGCCAATCTAGCATTTCCTCTTGAGCTTTCTGCAATACTTCCATAGGAAGCACGGCGGGCCCAGCATTGAAATTTATTACTCGTTTCATGAATTTGTTTCCTTTCTCATCTATGTTCCTCATCTACCTACATATTTCCTGAGCCTTGTCACTATGCAATCCCCTAGCCTAAGAAGATTTTCTTCGGTGGAAGCTCCAATATGCGGTGTCATAAGTACATTAGACGCTCCAAAGAGCGGCGAGCCTTCGGGTGGTTCCTTCGAATATACATCGGTTGCGTAACCTGCAATTTTCCCAGATTTGAGCGCCTCGGCTATGTCTTCCTCGACAACGACCTGACCGCGGCAAGTGTTGATAAGGTAGACTCCCTTTTTCATCCTGGAGATTGCGGATGCATCGATCATGCCTCTCGTCTCGTCTATAAGCGGAATATGTAGGCTAATATAATCAGAATGCGCCAGCAGCTCGTCGAAGCTTACAATCTTTACTATATCGGAACTAACTACATATTTATCGAAAGCAATTACAGACATTCCAAAAACCTTAGCCCTGAGCGCCAATTCTCGACCAATTCGCCCAATGCCCACTAGGCCAAGTGTTTTCCCGTAGAGTTCCGTACGCTCAAGTTCTTTTTTAAGCCATTTCCCTTCTTTCATAGATATATCAGCGCGCACAAGATGATTTGGCATTGCAATCATGAAAGCAAAGGCAAGCTCGGCTACCGCGATACTAGAGGCTTCAGGTGTATTGTCCACGATGATACCTTTAGATCTAGCATATTCCGAATCTATCGTATCTAGGCCAACGCCTCCTCTGACAATGTATCTACAGCGAGTCGCCTCATCGAGCATGGCTCTATCGATCCTTGTCTTGGAACGGACTATTAGCACCTCAGCCTCAGCAATGCGTGACATATCCGAAGAAACTTCGCCAAATTCCGCAAGTCGCTCTGGCAAATCAGGCGTAAAAGCATCTGCAAGCAGTATGAGCATCTGCACCTCTCAATTTCGAAGGATGATATCACTCTTTGGCAATTTAGAATAGAATATATATACAATGCTTCATTACTGCTACGAACCTTGTATAAGAAGTTGAAGCAAGATGTAGGGAGGAGGGCGATAAAGAGAATGTACGGAGGTAAGCATGCATTCTTTTTCTTTCTGCCCAAATCCCGCCTGTCCAAATCATAAGGCAGCTCCCCAAGGCCGCTGGTTTGTCAGTCTAGGCTTCTATTCAACCAAATGTTTTGGAGATGTACCTCGTTATCGCTGTAAGAGCTGTGGTCATAGCTTTTCTTCACAAACATTCAGTTTAGATTACTTTGCCA
>MWDY01000234.1 GCA_002070755.1 Spirochaetes bacterium ADurb.Bin110
ATCGCAATAAAAAGCGTCACAATAGGCAAAACAGAAGCAATAATTGCGATGCAAAGCACTATGAGAAATTGCTCGATAGAAGAAGGAATTACAAAAGTACCCTCTAGAAGAGCAAGACATAAGTATACAATCGCAGCTGCCGTCATGATGATCGCAGTAGCCCACAAGGAATCCACTCCATCAAGGATACGCTCCGCAATAACAAGATAAGCAGCATAGGCAACCGCAACCAGAATTCCCAATACAAGACCTATAGGCGGATATGATCCCGCCTTCCAAAAAGTCAGCATGCATCCCAGAAAAGAAAGAGCAAGAGCAAGAACTTGAATGCGCCTAGGCCTTTGGTGTTGCCAAACGAATATGATGAGAAATACGAAAGAAGGATATAGATATAGTAGCAGGCTTGTAATGCCAGGGTCCAAGATTTTTACTGTAAGAAAAAAGAGCCCTGCCTGTGGCGAAAAACCAATGAGACCGAGCAAAAAGACAGATTTCCAACGCCCTCGCTGTCCATGATCATCTTTTCTTTTCTCAATATCGCTTTTAGCTGATATACTTCTCGACCGAATGTGCTTCCGAATATATACTACAAGCCATAGAAAAAAGGCTGCCACGAGAAAACGCCATGCAAGCGCGCATAGTACTGAGAATCCATGGGAATAGAGCAATTCGGCAAAAATGCCAAGTGTAGAAAAGCTGATGGCTGAGATTATAGCCGCAAGAAACCCATGAATTGCGGTGCTGTTATTATGAGCCTTTATCATTATACTTAAGCCTAGAATTGCTGCTAAATTGGAGAATCGGTATCGAAAACCGTCTTCTGTGGAGAGTAATCCTTTTCATCGATCGATGCACGGACCCGCTCGACTTCCCGTTCGATAAACTCAATATCGCTAAAACTCCACTTACCTTCGGAACTAATTTCCCCTCTACTCCAAGCTGCGAGATGCTGTGTCTCTTCTAGCAAGGCATTGGTTTTTTCTGGTCGAACTTCATTGGCTGGCAATTGTATAGACTGAGGATCAAAGTAGTCGGGATTAGCGATCACTGCGGAATAAAGAACTCTCCTCATATTTTCATGTTTGATCTTCTCATTTTCGCGCTTGATTCGCTGAGACCGAATGATCGGTATCCCAAAAAAAATAAGGGAAAATGCCAATGGCGCGACACCCAGAAGCCATCCCACAAGAACCACTGGCTGGTTTGCCCCTAGCATAGAAAACAGATAGACTGTGTAAGAATATAAAAAGCTTAATCCACCTTTTAGCCCTGTTCCTTCCGGAGTCTGAACGATAATTGCAGTGCCTAGGTTAATAGCATTCCATAGATAATATGAGCCAAATACAAGGTTGAATATGTTTACCCAGCGAAAGGTTCGATCCATCTTTTCTGGGTTCGAAGAGAAGCGATGGAGCTTTTTAGTCGGAAACGTAGAGGCTGTGACACCTGATATTGTAGCAGTCTTTGTTAGCAAGGAAGGAAAGAAAAAGTAGAGTGCTCCATTATCTGTAACCTCAGGACTGCCTTCGAATTCTACAAGATATCTTGTTATGCAATCTTCGGCCTCCTCTGGTTTGAGCCCAGATATGACCATAAATTCGGGCAATGTAATTACGCCTTTATGAGTTTGAACGAAAGCTACAAATGCCTTTTTCAGGATAGTATCCCATTCTGCATTTGGATCACCATCTCCGAAGACATGCGAAAATACAGCCTTATGGAGAGGTCGCCGTTGGGCTTTAGCTTGAGCGCTGCGATACCTGGTTTCTGGTCCTTTGAATAGCTCACTATAAAACCAGAGTCGAATCATAGAATCGAATAGATTAGTGGTAAGCCACAAGCCACCAAGTCCGCCACCGCCCCGGCGGTCATCGCTATCACGAGATCCACCTCCACGCATCGCGACAGAGCCAAAGAGCGCAACTAGAGCAAGGGCTATAAAAATAAAGAAATATCCAAATAGAGTAACTAGAATCCACACCTTAAAAAGGAATTTTCCTGTTTCTACAGCTCCTTTAGTGATGGTTTTCCACAATCTTCGCACAGAAGGTCCAAAACCCTTGTATTTGCTTTTGAATCCATTAGGAAAAGAATACAAGAGATCACCTCTCTCTGAAACGCGAATTCTACCTCGATATTCATCGGAGATAGCGGGCATTTCGGCATTAATCTGTGCTAAGGGTAAGCCTGTTGCTCGAGCAAGATCAGCGCTCGTCCATTCCTTTGTGTAGCTGCGCAGGGCACGCAAAAGCCGATCTCTTACCTCCTGCTTATTGTAATCTAGTATTTTAGATTCAGACATCGATGTGTTCCTTTTATCTTATTTGCAGAGACTTCTCTTTGAGGTTCACTTAGCCTTTCTTAGGGCTAAGGCATGCTGATAAAGCCGCCCATACTCTTCAGCTGAGCGATTCCATGAGAAATCTTGTTTCATTGCTCGCTCGCGCATAGTCTTTATATGCTCAGGTCTGTTATACCACGCCCACATTGCCCAGCCCACCGTATCGTATACCGCTTGTGGAGTCAAATCATCGAACATGAAACCTGTGCCATCGCCCAAGTCCTGATTATAATTGACCACGGTGTCGGCTAGACCGCCTGTCCTGTGGACAATCGGCAAGGTCCCATATACGAGCGAATACATCTGGTTTAGTCCACAGGGTTCATATCTGCTTGGCATGAGGAAAAAGTCGCTCCCCGCCTCGATGAGATGTGCAAGCCTTTCATTGTATCCAATGACTCCTTTGAATTGCGGATACTGGGCTGAAAAATTCATAATGGCCTCTTCTGCCCAGGCATCTCCGGAGCCGAGCACCGCAACCTGAACATGGATTGTCTCCAAGATTTTGCGCATGCATCCGTATGTGCGACCAAATACCTCAGAAATCCCTTTTTGCTCTACAAGCCTCGTTACCATGCCTATAAGCGGTGTTTCCGAATCGATGGGGAGACCTAACTCCCTTTGGAGCGCCTCCTTACAGACAGCTTTTCCACTGATATCTTCAACAGAATAGTGTGCAGGCAAATATGGATCTGTCAAAGGATTCCATACCTCCGTATCGATACCATTTAAAATACCAACTAGGTCTCTGCTTCGCTGACGTAACAAGCTGTCGAGTCCGAAACCACCGCTTGGCGTTTGGATTTCCATAGCGTAAGTAGGCGATACAGTTGCGATGCATTCGGCAGAAACTATCCCTGCCTTGAGAAAATTGATGTTGCCATAGTATTCGAACCCCGCTCCATAATAATATTCCCACCCTAAGCCAAGCTCGGCAAAATTGTCTCTGCTATAGATTCCCTGATAGCCTAGATTGTGGATGGTCAAGACACCCGCAGTTCCTGAAAACTCGGTATTCTTTTCTATAGTATTAAGGTAAACAGGTACGGGTGCTGTTGGCCAATCATGCGCTTGCATGATATCCGGAATCCATCCGAAGTTACGGCAGAGTGCAAAGGCAGCCTTGCATAATACAGAAAACCGCTTGGGATTATCGGGGAATTCCTGGTTGGATGAATAGCCGTATATCCCATTGCGACCATATAGGCTATCGCATTCTAGAAAATAGACCTTAGCTTGGGAGTTTGGCAGATTGGTCGTATAAAGAAATGCGCGATGGCGCTCCCGCGCAGAATCGATCTCCAGAAGACCATTTATCCTTCGCAATGTGTTTTTTGATATGAAATAGTAGCGTGGAAGCAGCACTCGCACATCGTGACCCAATTTGGAAAGCGCAGCCGCAAGCGAAGATACTGCATCTCCAAGTCCACCGCTTTTTGCAAACGGTGTCAACTCGCTTGAAATAAACAGTATTTTCACAAACCGCCTCCCGTCCCAATGTTTTGACTCTTCATTATATGATGCGAGGCTAGGATGCTGCAATGCGGCTCCATCGCCGTCATTCTTGAATGGCTTTTAGAGAATGAACAACCTCTTTTATGATTAGATATAGATGTAACTTTTGAAGCAACAGACTATTTTATGAGCGACTCTGTCTTAAAGGAGTAAAATATGACAGAGCGCAAGAAATCCTTATCGTTTGAAACATGCATTTTAATAGCAGCGGTGTTGTTCATTGCTTGTCCTACAGGAATTCCTAAAGGTACAGCATATATATATGTACGATTCATGTTGCCAGGTAATTTGACAAACGCAAGCGCAAAGAAACCTGGATCAATGATAATAGGCCCTGAATCCGGATGGAATATAGCTTCCTATCGTTTGACATTCACAGAAGATAATGGAGAAGTTATCACTAAGACTATCGATAAAGCCGGCGGAGAACTGAGTATCAAGGCTGGCAATTGGATACTGCTAGCCGAAGGCCTTACTGCTGATGGGGCTGTAATAGTCCAGAAAGAAACACAAGTCCTAGCTCAAGCAGGAAAGAGAATAAGCATACAAATAATGCTGCACTTAGCCCAAGGAAAAGGCTCTCTGCAACTGGCATTTTCGCCAAATCAGTCACTTCCGCCCGATTGGAGATATTTTATTTCACTCGAATATAGAGGATTACCAGGAGACCCCACTTTTCAAGGGCCAGCTCTCTTGTCGACAGATATTCCGGCTACGCAGATGGATTATCAGGTCAATGAATTGGAATCAGGAAATTATAGTCTTTCGGTACAGGTAAGAGATACTTCTTCTGCTTCGATAGCAGGCTGCATTGCGACAGTGCTCATCTTGCCAGAACAAACTTCCATAGGCTCTTGTAGTATATCTCTTCCAAATCCATCAGCGACCATTTCGCTGAGCACTCCAAAACTGGAATTATCGGCTAATGCTGCAATTGCTATCGAGCGATACTTGAATCGAAATAGGTCTGTTCTTGTGCCTTTTGCTATTGCAGAAGGACAGACCAATCTCGATGTCGAATGGTACCAGAACGGAGTTAAGATCGAAAAGGCTCAGGAAGAAGCGACTCAATGCCTCCCAGGTCATAGAGTCTTCCTTGCACCAAGCGAAGAATCGGATGCGCAGATGAGCATATCCATGGATGCGCTTCTTAGCGACAGGAATTCGGGCATTTCGCAAGCATTCTCTAATAGCTCATCCCTTCTTGCTGGACCCTTATCTGATCAAATCGAATGGGTGCAGAGCATCGACTATAAGGCAGCACTTAGCCCTTCGCTCCACAATAGAAATAATCCTGAGAATGCTGGTACAGGTAATTTGCAGATGGCAAAATGGGTAGCAGCAAGCCCTTCTGGATTGATAGCAGTGGCTGGACTCGACGAATCCAATGCTCTGCATCTTTTCTATTCTCCATCTGGGAAACAAGCTGCATTAGGAGGCAGCGGCTACGAAATCCCTTCTTCTGTTGGTTGGATACGCCTATGGCGAGATAAGATATCTATCGGTAAAGACAAAAAAAATCCAGATATAGTAAGCATATCTCTGGATGGGTCGCTGATAGCAGCCGCAGCATCGACAGGCAAATGGATAAGGCTCTATAGACTGGATAACTCTGGCTCTATTGCTAGCAAAATCGATATTGTCAGTGGCTTGGACGAAGCTCCAGAATTTGGAGATATAAGAGCTATGAGGTTTACTGCCGATTCCGCAAGGCTATTCATTCTAGCCAATTCTCCTACAAAAGTGCTTGTATTCAATACTGAAAAGCTCTTTAATGGAGAACATCTTTGCGAAAAAGAATCCTCTTTTGCAGAATTATTTTCAAATTCTCCAAGTCCTTCAATTAGTATGCAAGACATGATGCTATTGGATGATGACTGGATCGCCGCATGCTCGTCGAAAAAAGCGATCGTCTTTTTTGTAAAATATTCATCAATTAATAATTCTTTTGCCTCTGGGACAATGTTTGAATCTGGCCCAAACTCAGAATCCCTTGGAGAACCAAGATCTATCGCCTTTGATGATAGCAATGATCGATGCTATGTAATTAGTCATAACAGGAAATTGCATTTGTTCGAAAAACTAGATCCTCTGTCTCCCTATGCTCTATCCATGACTTTCAGTCTTTCTGCTGATCTGAATGACGTCAAATGGCTTGCGCTTGTTAAAAAGAGCTCTGGAGGAACCTATCTAGTCACTGGAGGGAATAATGGTCTTGGAATCATCTCGCTGGATGCCAATGGGCACCCAATTACCCAGAGCTCGCTGAATTCGCAAGAAGCAAATCCCTCTGGAATAATATCAGTAAACAATGTTGCAGTTCTTGGAGAATCCATAATCTTAACAGGATACAAAAGTGGTATTGTGGCCATGTTCGATATTCTGGGCTTGTGAGACAAAGCAATTCCGAAAACCACGATTTGCGCATGAAATAGACAAAGAAACCGCTCTAGCAAAATATAAAAAAAGAGAAAGGCTCTTCGCAAGTCTTTCTCTTTTTGGTATCCATATTTCTTGAAATAGAAATCTTAGCCGCGATAACAAAGTATGGGATATCGCGCTGCCATCACTTCATCGAGACGAGCTACAGGTGCAATATGTGGTGCATCGTGAAGAAGGCCAGGATTCTTACTAGCTTCTTCTGCAATTTTCTTCATTGCTTCAGCAAAAAGATCGAGAGTTTCCTTCGACTCTGTCTCTGTGGGTTCTATCATCAAAGCTTCCTGTAAGATGAGCGGGAAATAGATAGTTGGAGGATGAAAGCCAAAGTCTATAAGGCGCTTTGCTATATCCAATGTATGGACACCATCGGCAATCGTTCCCTTGGCAACGAATTCGTGCATGCAATGCCTTTTGTAAGGAACAGGATAGACATTCTCCAGCAGCGATTTGAGATAGTTCGCATTTAGCACTGCATTCTCGGCAACCTGACGAAGTCCATCTGCACCGGTCATCAATAGGTAGCAGTATGCGCGCACCAAAACACCAAAGTTCCCGTGGAAAGCCTTAACTCTGCCAATGCTTTTCGCTGGCATTTCAAGACGGTAGGCAGACCCTTCCTTGATAGCGATTGGCCCTGGCAGATATGGCGCTAGAGTCTCATTGGCTGCTACCATTCCTGCGCCTGGCCCGCCGCCACCATGTGGTGTAGAAAATGTCTTGTGTAGATTGAAGTGCATAACATCGATGCCCGATCTGCCTGGCTTGAAAACTCCCGTAAGAGCGTTCATGTTAGCCCCATCGCCATATACAAGGCCACCAGCTTCATGCACAAGCCTGCAAATCTCCTCTATGTTCTTCTCAAAAAGCCCAAGGGTATTCGGATTAGTGATCATTATTCCGGCTATTGTATCGTCGAGAGCGACGCGAAGCGCCTCCATGTCTACACCACCGTCAGGCCCTGAGGGTATAGTCTGAGTTGTAAATCCAGCCATCGTGCAGCTTGCGGGGTTCGTCCCATGAGCTGAATCTGGTATGAGCATCCTTTTCCGCTTGGTCTCTCCTCGTTCTTTCAGAGCAGCATGAATCATGAGCACGCCTGAAAGCTCGCCATGGGCTCCTGCAGCAGGTTGAAGAGAGGCTGCAGCAAAACCACCTACTTCGCGAAGCCCCTCCTGAAGTCTAAATAATAGCTCTATGGCTCCTTGTGCATATTCCTCTCCAGCGAGAGGGTGCAAATTCTTCCATCCAGAATTCGAAGCAACAACCTCATTGGCTTTCGGATTGTATTTCATAGTACAGGAGCCAAGTGGATAGAATTCTGTATCGATGGAAAAATTCTTTTGGGAAAGCCTTGTGAAATGTCTCACAACCGTAAGCTCATCGAGCTCTGGTAGATCCAATTCAGCGCGGGCAATCTCTGGAGGTATCTCCTTACTCGGAACATCGGATCTTGGAAGAGAACAGCCAATTCTTCCTTCCTTCGACAATTCATAGACCAAAGGCTCGTCGCGCATATTAATAGCATTCATTTGATGGCCTCCTTCAGCGCAGCAGCGAGCTTTTCTATTTGAGCTTTTGTATTCATTTCCGTTACGCACATCAAGAGCTCATTTGTTCTCTCTGGATAATAGTAGGAAAGAGCCAAACCTGGCATAATACCCTGATTGTTCAATTCTCTTACGATCTTAGCAGCCGCATCTGGCGTTTCTATCAGAAACTCCCTAAAGAACAGCTTTGGAACTACATGATATCCGGGAATAATGTCGATAAGCTGCGCAGCATAGTGAGCCTTATCGTAGGATTGCTTTGCGACTTCCTGCAGCCCATTCTTGCCAAGAGTTGCTAGATAGATACATGTCTGCAGCATGCTCAAGCCTTGATTAGAACATATATTGGAGACTGCCTTTTCCCTTCTGATATGCTGTTCTCTTGTGGAAAGAGTAAGAACAAAGCCACGTTTGCCAAACTTATCTTTTGTCTGACCGACGATCCTGCCTGGCATACGCCTTATCAAGGCATCTGTCGTTCCCATCATTCCTAAGTAAGGACCCCCAAAGTTCAGTGGGTTACCAAGGCACTGCCCTTCGGCTGTTACAATATCGGCGCCCTGTTCCCCAGGGCTCTTGAAAATTGCGCACATGAGGGGATCAGCTTGAACAATACAGAGCGCTCCTTTTTCGTGAGCTTTTTCAGATGCTTTGCTTATAGGATACACCTCTCCGGAAAAACCTGGATAGGCTATGACAATTGCAGCCGTATTTTCATCCACTACCACCTGTGCGGGATCTCCTTCATATCTAATGAACTCAATATCGAAGGAAGTACAGTAAGTAGAGATAACTTGAGAATATTCCGGATGAAGATCCTTGGGTAGGAAAATGCGATTTCGACCTTCTTTGGCCTTCCATGCCATGAGCACCGCTTCAGCCAACGCTGTAGCTCCATCGTAATGAGAAGCATTGACTACTGACATTCCCAAGAGCTTGGCCGTCATGCTCTGGTATTCGAAGATCGACTGTAATGTACCTTGAGATACTTCTGGTTGATAGGGAGTATAGGCTGTTAAAAACTCACCTCTGCCTGCAAGGGCTGGCACAACTGCTGGAATATAGCTGTAATATGCACCAGCTCCGAGAAACCAATCCATATCTTTTGTCTGGACATTGCGGCTTGCGAGAGTCTCTACATCATCTATCGCTTCAATCTCAGATATGGCCCCAGGAAGCGCCAGGCCATCTATTCGCAGATGCTCAGGAATATCAGAGAATAGATCTTCTATAGACGAGACTCCAATGGTTTTCAGCATCGCAGCCCTTTCTGGATCAGTGTGAGGAACAAAGGACACGATGTCACACCTCCCCTATGGATGAGCCATAGGATTCCGCATCGAGAAGGCTTTCGAATTCTGAGAGTTTGGCTGGAGCCACCTTTATAAGCCATCCAGAGCCATAGCAGTCCTTATTAACGAGCGATGGATCATTTTTCACTTCTTCGTTGACTTCAACTACCTTGCCCGAAACAGGCATATAGAGGTCGCTAGCTGCTTTTACTGACTCGATTGTTCCAAATACGACTCCCTTATCAAGCTCCTTTCCAACTGCGGGCAGCTCTACAAACACGACATCGCCCAATTCAGCTTGAGCATGGTCAGAAATCCCTATGACCATGAGCTCTCCTTCTGGCTTTGCATACTCGTGGGACTCAAGGTACCTAGCATTCTTATCAATCGCCATATTTCCCTCCCTTAAGAGAAATTATATATTACAAGACGCTTAGTGCGTACGACGGTTCTAGCGCCGATACACAGGCACATAGAAGGGACGCTTAATTACCTGGGCTGACCGAGGCTGGCCGCGGATGACCACCGATAGATTTGTCCCTATCTTGGCATAGTTAGGATTAACAAATGCATTGGCCGCATATTTCTTGACTGTCGGGCAATACATTCCCGCAACGCAGCGACCGATAATGGCACCATCAGGCGTAGCGACCTCATAGCCTTCACGCGCAACGCCTCCAAAGACCTCAATGCCAACAAGCTTTCGGCTTACACCTTGTTCCATGATGGAAAGCAGTGCCTCTTTTCCTATGAATTCTTTGTCAAAATCACATGCCCATTTGAATCCAGCCTCGATTGGATTGATATCGACACCAATCTCATGCCCATGAAGCGGCAATCCTGCTTCAAATCGCAAGCTATCTCTTGCTGCAAGTCCAATTGGTTTGGTTTCGATACCAAAGCTTTCTCCGGCCTCAAGAAGGTATTCCCAAAGCCCAATTGCTTTTTCTGCGGGGAAGAAAAGCTCTCCGCCATCTTCACCAGTATAGCCTGTACGGCCAAAAAGGATAGGAATGCCTTTAATGGAAATATTTGCCCAACAAAAGCGCGGGATTGGTGAAACTGGAGTATTGGAAATCTTGTCCAACAGTTCTATGGCTCGCGGGCCTTGAACAGCAATCATATATGTGTCATCCGAACGATCTACAATAGAGACATTGGTAGGAGCATGTGATCTGAACCATTCAAGATCTACTGCCCGATTTGATGCATTCACGACGATCCACCACGAATTCGGCAATCTATACACAAAGAGATCATCGATGATTCCGGCCTTTTCATTGAGCAGGAGCGAGTATCGAGCCATTGGAGCAATAAGATCGGAGACTTTTGCGCTTATCATATGAGAGACAAAAGCCTCTGCAGCCTCACCTGCTATTTCGATCTGCCCCATGTGATCTATATCAAAGAGACCAACTCCTCGTCGTGTAATAAGATGCTCCTCGATGGCACCAGTTGGATAATTGATCGGCATATCGTATCCTGCAAAAGGCGCCATCTTAGCGCCATGGGAGACATGCCAATCGTGCAATGCTGTGGTATTCGTAGGCTCCTCCTCATATTATGAAATACTTCATTTATTCTAACATCACTCATGAATACTGACAACGAGCTTTTAGAAACTAACTCGAGACCAAGGTTTATCGAGAGCAATGCCTTCGGAAAGGAAAGCACGAGATTTTCCTTCTATTAGGAACTGGACATCGATTATGTTCTGAAATTCTGTAAGCGTATAGACAATCTGCCTAAGCTGGGCTATGTATCCTTCTTTTCCATAACGATTGTATGCAAACGCATCGTTGAAATCCAGAATGGCGGTACCGCCCCTTATATTGATACTTCGAAGTCTTGTATCTGCAGGAATTAACGATAGAAGATTTGCCCGCAATTCTGATTCTGTTGGGCCCTTCAAAAGCAATTCAAGCGTATCTTGCAAGGGACTATCCGATACAGGTAGTGTCCGTTTTACTTTTTGGCTAGAAATCGAGCCGTCATCTCCTATTCGCACAAAGTATAGGACAGCAGTCCGCATCTTTTGTTCTTCTTTGGGCAGCTTGGAGACAGGTGCTCCTGGAGAAGAAGCTATCGGTTCTGGTTCTGATGGCGGAACAGAAGGTGACTTGGAATTCTTTGGCTCTACAGTAGTTGTTTCTTGCGGTTCTATTGGGCTTTGAATCTGCGGTTTTTCTTCAGGCGGTGCTGCAGGCGGTAGTGTCGATATAGGCGCAGGTGCTTCTGGATTTTTTCCTTGCGGTTTCTGCTGAGGAACAGAATCTTGCTTGGATACAACATGATTGAGCGCATCCATAAAGCCTGTTTTCTCAACAATTGTGCGAATATCCTCAAATTTAACAAGGAATAGAATCAAAAGGAGAAGAAACGCTCCGATCCAAATTAGACAACCTGTCTTTGCCTGGTTACGCTTTTTCTTTCGCTTCGCCATATGGTATTGATCCTACTTTTAGCGAGCCAAAGGGTCAAGGACAAGACTGACTGCCTTTTTGGGTTTTGGTTGATCGGGCAGAATTATGAAAAAATCGGCTTTGTTGGACTCCGCACCTAGGAAGACAATCTGCCACAGCGATGGGTTGTGTATCTGCACAAGCTGGCCTTTTGCTCTAAGCGCAAAGTGCCCCGATACAGGCCTATGTCCTGAAAACCAAACCGAGTGCCTCGCTTTCTCCTCCGATCCTAGAATTGCTTTTAAAGATTTGCTTACCGAGCCTTCCTCTGCCTCATCATTTGCAGTCCATATAAGCGCTTGAACGATTCTTGGATGTTCTCGGTATGCAACGATGGAATCCCTGGAGATTGCCTGGGCTGGCTCAGCGTGGCTTGCACAAAAATTACGGTCCGTAGCTGCTATTGCCAGGGAGAGCTCATATTTACGCAGCTTTTGCATTATATATGGGCTATATCGAAGCGAGAGCCAGACGGCTCCCATCCTGCCCTCATCTGCGTATTTATAAAATGGAAAATCGCCATGATCTGCAGCATTCGTCATGTTATCGTGATTTCCCTTTAAGCAAAATACCGAATTTGGAAAACGACACTGTAGTTCTATCACTTTTAGCAATGAAGCCAGAGAGAGACCCATCTCTTCATCCATCTCAGGCGAAAGAAGTGCTCTTGCATCTCTAGTAATCAAAGCTTTATCGTAAGAGCTAATCCAGCGCCTAGCAGCTTCTTCGCCCTCTGCATGCGGAATATCTCCCAGAAACAGAAGCGTTACACGATTCTTCGAGAGCGCTGAAAGCAACGGTTCACTTAGGTCTGGAAACTCAGTTAGGAGCAAGGCATAAAGAAAGCTTGGCCTTGCATGCAGATCAGGGACAAGGATGCAAGGCTTATCAGGTGGCAGAACAATCAAGCCTCCTGGCAGAGATTGGACTGGATCGGAGGGCCTCAATTCTCTAGGAATATGGAGATTTGTCGCAATCCCCGCATCTATTGCTGCCTCAAGTTCTTCGGCAGCCGGGAGCTCAGTATTCCGAAACTCACTTCCCATAGTCATCTCGATAGCACCACTCTTAGGCTCCAGCCCCTTTACTATTCCTAAGTGATTCGATCTTTTTGAGCCATTCCTTGGCAATTCTATCATCAGGATCGAATTCGATTGCGGTCCGGAAAAATCCTTCCGCTTCCTCTATATGCCCCTGACGAAAAGCGAGAGCCCCTAGATTTACAATTATTTTTTCATTTTCTGGCTCTATTCTCAGGGCTCTTTCGAGATGAGACCTAGCAGTCTCGAGCTCACCTGACTCTACCTCACAGATCGATAGCTCATTGTAGACATCTGCCCCATCAGCTCCCTTTTCGAGAGCGGTACGAAACGCCTGCGCACCTTCTGACCATCGCCCCAACCTACGATTTGCCCATCCCACCAGAAACCAGCCATTCCATACATCGGGGTACTTTTCGACAAACTGTTCTGCTTTTTCAAGCCCCTTTTGCTCTTGCCCCATTTGAATGAAATCGTATGCTTCTTTGAAAAGCGTATCGAGATAACCCATACTGCCAAGTTTTTCAAGAATTGACTTGGCTCTGCGAGTACGTTGCTCGTCATCATTCATCCCGATATAGCTTGTCAATAGGGAAACAGCCTTGTCATAATTGTGCTTTCTCAAGAAAAAGAAAGCAGCATGATAATACGCTGGAGCAAAAACATCCTTAAATCCTAGAAGATACTGATAGTATTTATAGGCCAGGTCATCCTCTTTCTCGGCTTCATCTTCATTATCAGACTCAAAAAGCTGCTTCGCGTGTTCTTCATGCATTAGCGCAAGATTGATGTATGGTTCTGGTCGCTCTGGCTCAAGGCCGCTTGCTGCGAAAAAGATTTCCTCCGCTACAATCCAATCTTTTGCTTCGGCTTTCTGAATTCCAGCCATGATTAGCTCTTCAAAAAGTTCGGGACGAGACATCTTTATATATTTTCGATATTTATTGGCATTTTTGTTTTCTGAATCCCAAGCAAGCACTCTTAGCATCCCTGCCAAAAGGCTTTCAATAGTGATAGATGAAGGATCGAGCTTGACTGCAGGAGTCTGTAACTGTACGGGATATGGAACACTAGCATCGATCCCTGATGGCAAGCGCGATTGTGCCTCAGTGCCCTCGAAGCGGATATATAAGATACTCGAAAGCGCTTGCGTCTTGCGTTCTTCGAAGGCTTCGGGCAAGGGTTGTCCACTATCTTGACTCACGCGACCTTTTTTTTGATTTCCTCGACTCTTGTCTCGCGATGGCGGTTTCATGCCTGGTTCTCTCCTCGATTTATCGATCATGATCAATCCTTCCAGGGGAAAATCATCCCTTTCAATGTTCTCTTGCCAACTCTCTCTTTCTCTTCCTGGAGAAGATCATCCCATGGGATATAGCGTCTGTTTGCCCCGGGATTTTCATTTAGATAGCTATATTTTTTCATCCTAAGTCTCACCGCTACCGCGGAAGCAAGTGAGCTTCCAGCAGGTCCAGGTGCCAGCAATATAACAAGGATCGATATAGCGAATGTTAGAACTCTCCAGAAAAACAAGAATATCGAAAAGCCTGGATTATCGATAAAAAGATAAATTGCTGTCTTGAAAGTCTGGCGGGGAGTACCCCCTTCGCGTGCAAAGACTGCTGGCACATACTGTAAGATCAACATGGCCAGAATCATCATCCAGAATAGAAGGCCTCCTATAAAGATGCCTAAAACTGCTTTCTGACCAAGATAGAAGGGGATAGCTACCATTATGGCCACTGCTATTAAGATATTGAGTACGCCAAGCAATAAGCCAAGCTTAATCGATCTCTTAATGGCAACCTTTATGTCCGCAAAATGGACGCTTTTCCCATCGGCTATACTATACATTGCATCGGTCACCACTACATCCCATATCGAGAGCAGCAAAACACCAATCCCGGCTATAATTACAGAAAGCCAAATAGGAAAAGCCAGCGCAATTGGGACTACAAGGAATAAAAGAAGAAGGCCAAGAAAAATCCCATTCAAGGCTGCCAATAGATATAGATTATCCCAGCCATCGAAAAAGGCTTTCTTTATAAAAAATGTAATCATACTATTTCTATACTCCATGCTTGACCTTTGGACAAGTAGATGCATAATGTATGCGCTTGGAGCTCTAAAGAGCTATCTTAAATCGAAGAGGTCAGGCCAGTGAAAAACGCCTATTCCTTTCCCCTCGAAAACTTTATAAGTCGTGAAAAATTCGAGAGAATCAAGGAATTCTCTAGAGAAAAAGAAACCCCGTTCTTGATCATAGACTTGGATATCATACGAAAGAATTACGAAGATCTCAAAACCTACCTTCCATGGGCAACTATTTACTATGCTGTAAAGGCCAATCCAGATGATGCTGTTATTTCTCTCCTTAGAGACCTTGGCTCAAACTTCGATGTCGCTTCTCGCTATGAACTGGATCAACTGCTTAGGTTGGGCGTATCACCAGACCGAATGAGCTTTGGAAACACCATCAAAAAAGAGAAAGATATCGCATACTTCTATGAAAAAGGTGTAAGGCTCTTCGTAACAGATTCGATAAACGATGTCGATAAGCTTTCTCGCGCAGCACCTGGCAGCAAGGTGTTCTTTAGACTTCTCACGGAAGGCCTAGGAGCGGACTGGCCTCTATCAAAAAAATTCGGTTCCCACCCCGACCTTGCTCGTCAGCTCATAAAGACCGCGATTCGCTTTGGCCTTGAACCCTATGGAATCTCTTTTCACCCTGGCAGTCAGCAGCGTGATGTAGGTCAGTGGTCGAGCGCACTCACTATCGCTGCCCAGCTCTTCAACTGGGCTCGCCATGACCTCAAGATTGATCTCAAGATGATCAATATGGGAGGAGGTTTCCCAGCCAATTATCTGGATCCGACAGATCCGCTCCAGCAATATGCCGAGGACATAAAGCGTTTTCTAGATAACAGCTTCGGTTTGGTATGGCCAGAAAAAATCATAATCGAACCAGGACGTTCAATGGCTGGAGATGCAGGCGTAATTGTCGCGGAGATTGTAAATATTGCTAAGAAATCCGTTCACGATAGATATCCATGGGTTTTTCTCGATATAGGCAAATTCGGAGGGCTCATCGAGACACTAGGCGAATCGATCAAGTATCCTATCTATTTCGAAGGTCAGGGACCAGCCGAAGAGATAATTCTTGCGGGACCTACCTGTGACTCTATGGATATACTCTATGAGCGAACTCCTTATTTCATGCCATCTTCAGCCAAGGTAGGAGATAAGGTATATATTCTAACCACAGGTGCCTACACTCAGAGCTATTCGTCTATTTATTTCAATGGCTTCCCGCCACTGAAATCTTATATCCTGCAGTCAGTTGAAAGCTAATGTACTGCTACGAACCTTGTGTATATGGCTTTAGCAATCTGCTAGGAGTGTTCTTCATGCATAAGCATAGAAAGGTACATACTCAGCTTTTCTCTTAAGTGGAGTTGAGAAACTCCTAAGCCATAGCCTTCTTTCAAGAATCGACAATCCTATTCTGCTTAGGAATGCACGCTCTTTGAACTGTGATTCTCTAGCCTTGCAAATCGCATTTCTTTCAATACCAGCTACTTCAGCATGCGTCAGAATGATATGCTTAGCAATCCTGTAATGTTTTTCATAATTGTGCCAGCCTAAGTATACGACAAGGCGATTCAACATATTTGCGACATTCCTGGGAAAGCACACTGTCTCGCGGCGATGGTCAGCAAGATCCTTTCTAAGCTCTCTGTCGAGATAGTTTGAGGCAAAGAGAGGATTCTGGAAGGTACGTGGGACTTT
>MWDY01000235.1 GCA_002070755.1 Spirochaetes bacterium ADurb.Bin110
CCTTATCTTTCTTGATCATAGATTCACTATTCCAAATTTTCCTTCGAGATTGCTCGATTATCTTGATGCTTCATTGCCGGTGATAGCCGCAACCGACGCTGTGACAGATGTAGGTTTAGTACTTGAGAGAAGTGGAGCTGGATTATGTTGCCAAAGCGATGATGTAGTAGCTTTTTTAGAATGTGTTAATAAAATGAAAGACGAAAAATCAAGGATATCGTATGTGAAACCAGCCTACAGACTACTGCTTAGTGATTTTGATCCTATCAGATCAGTGGATATTATATTAAAGGAATAATATGAATGTCTTAATTACTTATGGGTGGTGTAGAACTGCTTACGCAGTTGCTGAAAGCCTCTACAAAGCCGGATACAATGTATTCGTGACTGATAGCAACAGACTCTCCATGACCAGGTATTCTAGATATGTCAGTGGGTTCGATCTATCGCCAGATCCTTTCTTGTTCCCAGAAGATTATGTTAGGCGATTATCTGAGATAATCCAGAAGAGAAAGATTCATGCTCTCATCCCAGTTCATGAGGATAGTATTGCAATCCGAAAATTCCAAATGCTTTTACCTCCTGGTTTGATGATAGCATGTCCAGGATACGAAGATTTGCTAATAGCTATAGACAAGCTAAAGATAGTTAGTATTGCCAAAGAATGCGCTGTAGAAACCCCTAACACAGTTGAAATAAGCTCATTCGATGACCTTGATAAAGCATCAAAAGAGCTGGGATTTCCTTTGGTTATCAAAACACGGCATGGCAATAGCGGCAAAGGGGTTTTTATAGTTAACGAGAAAGATGAACTAAAGATCAAATATGAACATATTGTGAAGAGATTCTCATTAGAAAATTATATGCCCTTTCTTCAACAATATGTAAATGGCAATGTGTATGGGTGCTGCTTTCTTTCACATAATGGGGACATATTGTTTTCTTTTTCGGAAAGGTATATCCGCTGTAAGGATGGTGGATTTGGCACAAGTGTTTACAGGGAGCAATCCAATCTCCCTCTCCTCGAGAACCATACTAGAAAGATTGTTAAGTATTTAAATTGGACGGGTATAGGTCATTTCGATTATATAGTTTCTAGAGACAAACAGCACGCTTACTTAATTGAAATGAATCCAAGGTTTTGGGGAGCCATTAATCTTTCAACAAAAAATGGATATGATTTCCCTAATGGTCTTCTGAATTTGTTTATCTATAAAAATGCTAAACAAGCAAAAAAATATTGTAAACCATCGACTAAGCCAAAGCCAAGTATGTGGATTGTAGGTGAGATAATATCAGCTATATCTGATTTCAGGAATGGCAATCGATTTGCTTTTTTGGAATTGATACAACATTTTTCCTCAGCATTGAATTGTGCGACTTTTGACGATTTTAGGGTCAGCGATCCATTACCTCTCATTATTGAATTAGTCTACTATGCAAAGCAGTTTCTTAAGGATCATGGCAACATTAACCCCATTAAAGATGAAATGCTAAGGTAATGGAACTAAGCATAATAAACGCGTAGCTGTAAAAAAGCATGGCAAAAATAATGTAAAAAAATTTAATCACAACCCTCCATAACCCCTAGCATGTTTGGATTAGGAATTGAGAACATCAAAGACTATAGGAAAAAGCTATAGAGAATGTATTATTGTCTGCCTTATCATGAGCGATAGTCAAGCCAATTTGGCACGAAGGCAGGCCTTAGCCAGTTGCGAATCTCTCAAGACCCTGAAATGTGGAGACAACAGATGAGCTAAGACTTTGACACTAGAAAGGCAGCACGACCACTTGATGAATAATCATGAAGAACTCCTGAGATACATACTCACAAGAAAACACGCAATCATCTAAGGGTTAATAGTTACTAATGAGCTATTAGTAAGAGATTAGTTTAGGCGGAGGGATATCAGTAGCGGAGGGATATCAGTATTGGATATGACACTAAGTACTGCAAATGTATCTATGGAGAAATTCAACTTTTTTTATAAAGGCCGTGTCGCGCTCTATGCCTTTCTCGATTCCATGGGCATAGGCAAGGGCGACCAGGTTTTGATGCCCGCCTATACGTGTGTAGTGGTGCCGAATGCGGTGTTGTATAAGGGTGCGCAGCCAGTCTATGTGGATATCGAACTCGATAGTTTTTCTGTAAATCCAAAACTCGTCGAGGCGGCGCTTACTCCTTCCGTAAAAGCCGTGCTGTGCCAAAATACGTACGGGCTCTCTGCACATGTAGATGAGATTGTCGCGCTATGCAAAGAGCGCGGTATTTGGTCCATCGAGGATTGTACGCATGGGTTTGGGGGCACCTACAAAGGTAAGCCCAATGGCTCATACTGCGATGCCGCCTTCTATTCAAGCCAGTGGAATAAGCCCTTCTCCACAGGCGTTGGCGGATATGCGCTCGTGAACGATGTATCGCTCGCGCCAAAGGTCAAGGCCTTTGCCGATGCACTGCCGCAGCCTTCACCAAAAACACAAGCGATGCTCTGGGTTCTTCTTAAAGTGCGGTCACTTGTGACGCCATCGACCTACTACACGATGGTCAATGCCTATCGATGGCTCAGTAAGAAAAACCTCGTAACAGGC
>MWDY01000236.1 GCA_002070755.1 Spirochaetes bacterium ADurb.Bin110
TGTCGGCAAGTGATATCTGAGTTCATGCCTCCCTCCGCCCCGGTAATTTTCGGCAATAGCGAAGATTCATATATATATTCGACCGTCGGTGAGCTTTTGCCACACGATGCCCTGCACGAGCTTGCTCGTTAACAGCAGGAGCTTAACCATGTTCGAAGGTCCTTATTCTTTAGTATTACATCTCTTACTAGTACATTTCTAAAGCCGCTTCTAGATGAACAGATTCACATTGCCTTCGCTTGCAGCTCCCATGTAGGTCGCGACGCCGCCGACCACGACTCCATCGAGCAGTTCTTCGCGCTTGACCCCCATGATGTCCATCGACATCTGGCATGCGATGAAGTGGACGCCTGCCTGACGCGCCTGTGCCATCATGGTTTCGAGCATGTCGATCTTTTTGCTTTTCATACGCGACTTCATCAACTTCGGTCCGATTCCGCCGAAATTCATGTGGGAGAGAGAAAGGCCGCCCGCATGCTTGGGAAGCATCATGCCAAACATCTTACCCATGAAGTCTTTGGCGACGCTCGGCGCATCGGGCTTGCGGATGACCGAGAGTCCCCAGAACGTAAAGAACATGGTTACATCCTTGCCTGCGGCAGCTGCCCCGTTCGCGAGCACGAAGCTCGCGAGGGCGCGATCGAAGTCGTTGGAAAACACGATAATGGTCGCACCTTTAGGTGTCATTTGGATGAATGATGCTCCTCTCATGGCCGCCGCTGTCTGTGCATCAGCCATTGCGCTCTGTTTGACGGTCTTCTCTATCATCGCGGTGTAAGTGCCGTTCGATTCTTCCATCGAAATGAGGAGATTCCCAGTCACCTTGCACCACGCTCCAGCGTCGCGGACAAAGCCTGGATCAGTCGAGCGTATCACCACGCGACCGCCCTCAGGTAGTTTATCGATTTCAGTCTTGAGCCTCATGATTGGGCCGGGGCATTGCAGGCCGCAGGCGTCGACCTGGACAATCGTTTGACTCTTCGCTGCGAGCGATTCAGGCATGCCTGAGCCTTCCGCGAAGGTCATGTGCAGGAGTTCCTGAGAGCCCTTTGCCAGACTGGACTGGAGGCCTGCAAGGCCCGGTTTGTAGATACCCTTGTGAGATTGAGGCTCGGTCGCGATCTCCCATGTCTTATAGCCGCCGGACAGGTTGGCTATTGATGTCCAGCCATTTTGTCTGAGAATTCGCTCCGCGAGATACCCCCGAAGACCGACGCTGCAGTATATCAGAACTTCCCGGTCGCGCGGGATTTCGCCGAGCCTTTGTCGCAGCGCGTCCAGAGGAATGTTTTTCGCGCCAGGAATGGCACCGATGGAGAATTCTTCCGGGGTGCGCACATCGAACACAAAGCCACCTTTTTCCTGGAAGGCCTTCACCTCGTGCCACTGCAAATGATGGCTTAAGCCTGCAAGCATGTTTTCCGCCACCATTCCAGCGATGTTGACAGGGTCTTTGGCACTCGAAAAAGGTGGTGCATAGGCGTGTTCAATTTCGCCAAGCTCTGCCACTTTTGCCTTTCGGCGTATATAATCAGCAATCAGGTCGATTCGCTTGTCGACGCCGTCGTATCCTACGACCTGGGCTCCAAGGAGCGTCCCATCGGGCGTGAATATAGTCTTTATAGTGAGCGGCTGGGCGCCAGGGTAATAGCTAGCATGGCTTGAACCATGGGTAATGATGGACATGCAGGGGATATTGTTCTTCTTGAGGAGTTTTTCAGCGACGCCTGCGGTAGCCACGGTGATGTCGAAGACCTTAGCGATTGATGTGCCGATCGCTCCATGCCACTTTCGTGTTCCAGGGCCTTTGGCGATGTTGTCCGCGACAACTCGCGCCTGTTTGTTAGCAGGTCCTGCGAGCGGCACGGGCATTGCCATATTTAGCACGGGATGAGGGAAGGCGATGGCATCCCCCAGCGCATAGATAGTAGGATCGCTCGTCTGTAAATTTTCATTGACGAGAATCGCGCCATTCCGCATTGTTTCGAGTCCAGCCGCTTTAGCGATTGTGGTTTCAGGGCGGACGCCGATAGAGAGCACGATCATGTCAGCATCGAGACGGGTTCCATCGGCGAGGACCGCAACGATACGCGAGCCAGCCTCTTCGAATTTCAAAACCGCTGAACTGAGGTAGAGCTCGATGTTTTTTTGTTTCAGATGCTGATGGACAAGCGCTGCCATCTCGAAATCGATTGGGTTCATGACCTGATCGAGGGCTTCGACGATGGTGACGAATGAACCGCGCGCGTGCAGGTTCTCGGCCATTTCGAGACCGATGAAACCGCCGCCAACTACGATGATCCGCTCCGGACGCTTTGTGTCGAGGTATTCTTTTATATGGTCGATGTCGCTCACGGAGCGAAGTGTGAAAATGCGTGAGTCTTCGATTCCTGGAATGGGCGGTTTAATCGGCTCCGCTCCGGGCGAAAGCACGAGCGCGTTGTACTCAAGCGAGTATTCGCGGCCACTATCCAGTTCTCGCGCCCGAATCTTCTTCGCCTCGCGGTCGATGCTGATCACCTCCGTGCGAATACGCACATCGACATTGAGCCATGCATTGAATTTTTCGGGTGTCATGACAAAAAGTCGATCTCGTTCCTTTATCGTTTCTCCTGCGTAATAAGGAAGGCCACAGTTGGCGTAACTTATGTGTGAACCACGCTCGAATAAGACAATTTCGGCATGCTCGTCGAGCCTGCGAAGCCTGGCTGCGGTCGAAGCTCCGCCCGCGACACCGCCTACGATGATATACCGTGCCATTCAAATGCTCCTCTATAAACCAAATTAATTTATATAGATATATTTATATAAAGATAATACAATAAATGCAATACCCCTCCACACTTTTACGGTAATTCTATCCTGTCCCAAATTGTTGCAGATAAGAGCACGATGAGTGGAAACAACATTGCAGAGATTCGCTATATCTTAGTCCAGATAAAATGCATAGAGAGTAGAAGAGGCTCTTGGCTATTCAATCATGCGAAATGGCTTTTTTCAACAGTTCTGCCGCGTGGATTCTTGAGGCTTCGCTCTCCGAAGAGCCAGATAGCATCCGTGCAATCTCGGTTTCTCGCTCTTTTCCAGAAAGAAAGCGTATAGAGGCACCAGTTCTGCCTTTTGATACAAATTTATCGACTTTGCCTTGGTGGTCAGCTTGTACTGCGATGGTTGCGAGGTGTGTAACGCACAGAACTTGGCGATACTGGCTTAACTGCCTTAGGTATTCGCCAACGGCAACACCAACTTGCCCTCCTATTCCTGAATCGATTTCATCGAACACTAAGGTCTCAACTTCGTCGTGAGAAGCTAACACAGCCTTGATTGCAAGAGCAAATCTCGACAGCTCTCCTCCTGAAGCGATTCTAGACAAGGGAAGTTCAGGTTCTCCTGGGTTCGGAGCAATGAAAAATTCTGCTTCATCGATGCCGCGGGGTGTCGTCCCATATTCGCCTCTTTCATCTATGATTCTCTTTAAGCGAAGGTTCACCTGCGCCTCTGGCATTCCTAAATTTTTGACTATTTCTTTTATCGAAGAAGACATCGAAACTGCAGCTATCATTCGCTTCTCAGAAAGCTGATATGCTCTATTCAATACCTCTTTCTCGAGCGATTTCTCTTTCTTTTCAAGTTCTTCGGCGTTTTCCTCAGCATGTTCAAGCGCTTCGAGTCGTCTCCGTGCCCGTTCGTAGGCCTGTAGCACATCATCAAGCTTTGGCCCATATTTGTGCTTTAGGCGTTGAAGATCAGCGAGTCTCCTTTCAATGCTTTCGAGACGATCAGGATCGAAGCGAAGGCTAGCCTTGTACTCATTCAAAGACTCGGATACATCTTCTAGCTCATAGTAGACCGTAGAAAGTCTTTCAGAGAAAGACCCCAACCGGACATCGACTGAACGCGCAGTTTCGATATTAGCTCGAACCTTTTTTAAGGCATGGAGCACATCGGCGCTTTCACCGCTATCCAAAAGTATTGAGGCTTCGGATACTGCTCCAAATAGCTTTTCATGCTCCGCGAGTATCTTTTCCTCAGCTAGAAGCTCATTGTCCTCATTGGGCTTGGGCTTTATCGATGCAATGTCCCTTATTACAAAATCAAGGTAATCCGCTTCCTGTGTGCGCTTTGCTTTTTGTTCCAATACTTCCTGCAGTTGACGAGTCGCTTCTCTCCATTCTGAATAGATCTTTTGATATGATCTCAATTCATCCTCTAGATTGGCATAGGCATCCAGCATGTCCAAATGAGTAGATGAATCTATAAGCCTTTGATGTTCATGCTGACCATGTATATCAACAAGATATTGAGTGAATTCCAGGAGCTCATTCCTAGAAACCTGTCGATCTTGGATCCATGCTAGCGTTCGGCCATTCTGTTTGAGAACTCGGCGAAGCAAGATCTCCTCATTAGGCTGCCATTCTATGCCTTTTTCTTTAAACCAGAACCCAACCTGAGAATTGCTCGAAACAGAGAAAAGCCCTGTTGCGGAGCATTCTGTTGCTCCTTCGCGGATCATTGAATTGTCGACCCGTGCGCCAAGCAGAAATCCAAGAGCATCGACGATCAAAGATTTGCCAGTTCCGGTCTCTCCTGAGAACACCGTCATTCCAGGTGAAAAATCTATATCTATGCTCTCAATAATGGCGAAATTACGCACGGAAAGCTGCTCAAGCATCGTTGTCTCCCGACCAACCCAGTTTTGTTCTTAGAGCAGAGAAAAAGGCATTGCCTGAAGGCACAACTAAAAATGCACTCCTCTCATATTCTCGAATCTGGACTATATCGCCTTTCTCGAGATTTGCCACTATATGACCATCCGCGATCAAAAGAGCCCCAGCTTTCTTAGTCTCGTCGATTTCGATATCTATGTAATTGGAGGCAGGTATAACTAAAGGTCTAGATGCTAACGTGAACGGGCATATTGGATTTATTATAAGAGCACTGATTTCTGGATGTAAGGCTGGCCCACCCGCCGCTAGATTGTAAGCAGTAGAGCCGGTAGGCGTTGAAACAATAAGACCATCGGCCCTGTAATAACCAAAGCATTCCCTATTGATTGATAGACACATGCGTATCATTCGAGCGCCGCTCTCAGACGATACAACTATATCATTGAGCGCGATTCCTTTATGAAGAATATTCTTTCCTCTATACGCACAAGATTGCAGCATTAAGCGCTTTGATGGCTCTAAATCTCCGTTCTGCCAATGCTCGAAAGTAAAAGCCCAGGTGTCCATCTTGTTAGCAGCGATAAATCCTAGAGTTCCTAAGTTTATTGGAAGAATAGGTATACCGCGAGGGCCAGCAAATCGAGCGGCATAAAGAAGCGTGCCATCGCCACCAAGACTTATGATAAGGCTATATCGATCAAAATCTGGATATTCTGATATAGATCCTCGAAATGCGAGGATTTCTGCATGCCAGCCTTTCTGTTCTAGCTCAGCTTGCACAATTTGTGCTGCATGTCCAGCATCATCTTTGTTGAGATTTGCGAAAATGAGCGTAGATTTGCTTTCCGACATAAAAATCTCCTATGGTAGTGTGGCAATTACTTTGCCTATTTGATCTACTTGCTGGTTGGTGAGTTTATGATGCATAGGAAATAAAATACAGCGCATTGTTATAGACCGTGCGTTGGGAAATATCGCTTCTTGTTCGGGTTCGCTTTCTGATACTTTCTTTGCAATAGAAGAACCAAACGCATATTCGCTCTCTACACCATGTTTCATAGCATAATCTATGATTTCTTTCACGCTTGTTTCAGAGAATATTGGAAAGGCATATACGGGACAGGACTCAGGATCTTCTAGCTGCAAATATGAATGACGAGTCCGCAAAAGTTGCCCTACCAATCTCTGGTAGATCGTCTTTCTCCGCTCTATCATCTTAGGATAACTTTTCAGCTGAGATATGCCAAGTGCAGCGTTATAATCGGTCATCTTAAGTTCTTTCGGCATAGATTCATCCAGTAACCGCAATATTTGAGCGTCTCTCTTGCTGGTCGCACAAAGAAGAGCTCCTCCGCCAGTTGCAATAGCAGAATCTGCCTCGAGACTCCAGATCAAAAAGTGACCGTAGAGATTTTTTCCGCTGGACATTGTGACCATACCCAGGGTCTGCGATATGTCCTCTACAATAGGCATATCAATTCTTTCTAGCAAAGCTTCGGAAGGAGGCCTTCCAAGTGCATCGAACAAAATAATCGCAGATGGATTGGCTAGCGAGATACTTTCTGGCTCTGGATGAAGTGTCTTTTCATCGATATCTAGAATTATCGGCGTGAATCCACTGTCCTCTAGAGCATCCTTCTGCCATGCCGGTGCAAGTGCAGAAATAGCTATTTTTGCACCTCTTTCTAAGCCGCAAGTTTGAAGCGCTTTTTGGAGAGCATTATAAGGGCTTCTCAGTGCTATCACATATTCAAGATTAAATTGCTGTTTTACGGTACTTTCAAAGCGCTCGTTAAACACATCTTCGGTTACAGCATCTTCTACCATTCTGCTAAGGACGAGATCCATATCTCTACGGGTAATATAAGGGGAAAAAACGGATATCATCGGCCAGATACTATCATCTCGGAACTATGGGTACAAGTCAGCAATGATTGGATATATTGCTATTAAGCAATATCATCATTATCTCCAAGGCCGAGCCTTTCCTAGGTTGAATAAAAAAGCCTGGCGACGACCTACTCTTCCACCGATTGGCAGTACCATCGGCGTTGGAGGGCTTAACTTCCGTGTTCGGTATGGGAACGGGTGTGGCCCCTCCACAATAGTCACCAGGCTATAATTTGCATAAATTTGGCGAGCACTAAGCGTCTGCTGGCGCGCCATGCTCGCTAGCGCCTTACACCTCGCGGTGCGGCGCAAAGGGACAAAGGGAAAACAAAGATTCTCATGATTTATGCTGGCTACGGTGCTCTTTTTGACCGCAACACGGCATCGTACATAAGAGTG
>MWDY01000237.1 GCA_002070755.1 Spirochaetes bacterium ADurb.Bin110
TATCATGATTGTGGCTATTGTCGCAGTCTTTTTGCCTGCCCGAAAGGCGGCTGAAGTAGTGCCCGTCGAGGCACTGAGGATTACTGCGTAATGCTTGCAATATTGCAATTGCGCAAAAACGAGGAGCGATTGATGTTGCGATTCCACGAGAAAAAGACGAAGTACTTCCCATCAAAAAGTATCAGGGATATAAGCCTTGTGATCTTGGGGCTTGTTCTTGTTGTGTGTGCGCAAGCTCAGGGTGGGCCACCTCCAAGCGGACCGAAAGGTGGTGGTGGAGGCCCTATGGCTGGTATTGGGCTTCCGCTTGGGTTTCTAGAAGAAGATAAGGACTATAAATTTCCTGATGATATAACAAAATATACGGCGAAGGACTTTCTTATGCTCGTTCGTCGGACCGATATCCGTTCGAGCTTTTACAATAGCGACATGAGCGCTACCATTACGACCGTAAACGTTAGTCCGACTCGCGGTACCTTCGTAAACAAGGAACAAATCTTTAGGCGAGATAAAGATGACGCATTCTTGATGCTCACCCTCGAGCCCGAATCCCGTAAGGGGCAAGGTATGCTTCGAGTTGACAACAATATGTGGCGCTACGATCCCACAAGCCGAAAATTCGCTCACACAACCCTTAAAGACACCTATGAGAATACGACGGTAACAAATAACGATTTCCGTCGCTGGCAGCGCTCGATTGATTATTCTGTGGAGAAGCTCTCTACGGGTACTCTTGGAAACTACAAGGTAATAATAGGAGAACTCAAGGCCAACAATGATGAAGTCCCCTTCCCTTATATAAAGATGTATATAGAAATCGATCGCAAAATCGTGCTCAAGGTGGAGGAATATAGCTTATCCATGAAGCTACTGCGTACAGCCTACTACACTCAGTATGTGCAGATAGGAGATTCCTTTGTGCCTACGGTGCAGATTTTTCAGGATGGACTTGTGCCAGAAAAGCGCTCTCAGGTTACCTATACCAATATTTCCACTAAACCGCTCCCCGACTATTACTTTACCAAAGAATACCTCGAGCGGGTGAGCCAGTAGGAGCAAAGGAATGAAAACAAGAATAATTAAGAGCTTGTTATTCCTTATAATGACGACTCTCTTTCTTTTTAGCAAATCAAGTATCTGGGCTCAATCCTCAAGCTCTTCATCCAGCTTTAAGCCGCCCGAGGTAATAGATGAAAATGAGTTATTTGGCGGCCCCAAGGATATTGTAACAGTTATCGATCCTAGTGTTGCTTCGGCAGGAACCGTGCAGCTTGTAGAAGACACCAAGACATACCCGGTTTTCCTTATCAGTGGATCAGCTGGAGCTGGTCTATATGGCAACTATACTCCGCTAGGAGGTAGTTCCTCCGATAAGCAAACACTCTATGGAGCGGTGGATATTTCCGATCTCGAATTAGATTATCTTCCAGCCGAGAATCTGCATTTTTCCTTATCCAGCAATCTTCTAGCCGTGCCCGATCAGATTCTCGCTGCGTCTGCCAGCGCTTATGCGGATTTGCGACAGAGCGATCTGGTGCGGCTCTATGTTTCGGGTTCCTTTAACTACGATCCATCGTCTTATTTATCGACAAACCAAGAATATATCTCTCCTACCTTTAGCCTGGATGAACTCTTTGTGGATACACATATAGAAGAGACAGTCTTCTTTCGATTGGGCAAGCAGCGCATAAGTTGGGGAGTAGGGAATTGGTTCAAACCTTCAGATGTTCTGAGTCTATCGGCTATTGATCCAGACGATCCGTCTGCGGCGCGGGAGGGGCCTTTTGCGTTTAAGGTCGATGTACCGATGAAGCTAAATCACCTTATGGTATATATGGTACCACCAATTTCAGAGGATGCAGCTTCGTCTTCCATTGCGAGCAAGTACGACCTAGTTGTAAACGGATGGGAACTCAGCCTTGGTGCCTATGCTCGAGCTGATATGTTGGCAAGACCTAGAGCAATCTTCAGTTTTACCGGGGCTATTGGTTCATTCGATGTATATGGAGAGAATGTGCTCTTGTATGGTTCCGATCGAATCTATGCTAAAGAGTCTTCTACACCTGGGACTTACGAAGCTTATCGTGTGGAAAATGAGCCTTTCTTTCAATCTACATTGGGTGTCAAATACTCGAAGAGCTATTCAGGCGGCTTATCGTATTCGATGCATGTTCAAGGTTACTATAATGGGATGGGTTATGCAGATTCAAGCATAATGCAGAGTGCAGCCGCCAAGGCAGCAATAAAAAATGCGATAGAAGACGACTATCCTACTGCTTATAGTTATAGCGATAGTTCAACAGACGCGGGCATGTGGTATCTAGCTGGATCCGCATCGGTATCGGGGCGCTTTGGAGAAGGCAACAACCTCACCCGTGTAACAGGCTCCGTCTATGCTCTTGCCAATTTTTCAGATGGTTCGCTGCGATTTAATCCGCAACTTAAGGTACAAGTAGGAGATGAAGGCGGGAAAGTGAACTTTACGGTTTCTGATTTGACCTCTATTGGCGATGTTGGTTCCGAGTATGCGAAAAATGGCAATATAACAACACCAGCACTCACCGTAAGCCTTCTAAACAGCGAAGTATCGCTCCAGGCTTCGGTGCCCATAAACCTCAATGCGGATTATTCGGTCAAGAAGGTCCAGACTAAGTTCAGTATTTTCTGGAATGCGATAGAATTTTGATGCCAAGAAATGGAGAATCAATGCAAGTGGCTTGACACTTTCGCCAGGCGCGCTTGCATAGGAGGGAGCATGCATGGAAGAATCCTAATCGTCGAAGACACCAAAGAGCTCGCCGAGCTCTACAAGCTCTATCTTCAGAATGAAGGCTTTGAATGCAAGCTCGCATTCGACGCTGAGAGCGCTCTCCCTATTGCGCAAAAAGAGGAATGGGACCTTGTGGTACTGGACCTAAACCTTCCAGGAATGGATGGCTTTCAGTTCCTTGAACAACTCAGAAAGACAAAATCCATGCCCGTAATGATTCTAACCGCGAGAGAGGCTGATGAAGATGTGATTTTTGGGCTTGGCGTAGGAGCCGATGACTTTGTTACAAAACCATGTCCTCCAAAGGTCCTTGCCGCTCGCATCCGAGCTCATATGAGGCGTACAGCCACCCTTCAGATGCGACAAAATGGAAGCATCGTAAGATTTGGACCTTATGAACTAGATCTCGAAGGAATGTATCTAACTAAAAATGCCGAGCCAATCGGCCTTTCCGCGCGCGAATTCAACATCTTAAAACAACTTGTAAGCAATCCAGGCAGGCCATTTACTCCGGAAGACCTCTATACTCGCGTATGGGGTCAGGAATATGGCGACATAAGCGCTATTGGAGTCTATATCCAAAGGTTGCGCAAGAAGCTTGAGGACGATCCAGCAAATCCTTATTATATCCAGACCCAATATGGAATGGGCTACCGGTTCAATCCTGAAGCCTTTGTGGAGAAAGCATGATGAAGCTTAAGCTCCGAACACAATTTGCGATTCTCACTATAGCTGTGACACTTTTTCCTCTCGTATTTGGATTGCTTTTTTTTACAGGCCAACAAGCCAAGCGCGATCCTCGAGTAACGACACGACTCTTTATCGATGAGGTGGCAAAAGAGTGGATCTTGGACAACAATATCTCACTCGAGGATATTCGGAGCGCTGGCGAGCGGGTTGGATTGCCTATTATGGATGCCGCCCTGGTAGACCCCGATGGTACAGTTAGGGTCTCTTCTTTTAGGGACTTGCCAGCAGGAATCAAACTAGACGTTATCGATCTTGCGCGGCCACCTCTTCTTCCTTATGGCAAGCCTAAGCCGGAACTGCGTTTTTTGCCTATAGATGCGAGCCTTGAAAAAAGCCCTCTTCTGATTTTCGACATTCAGCCTTTCTTATCTCGAGAGGATATTAGGAACCGAAATTTTATGCTGGTGACAAGCCTTACGCTTGGAGCCTTCATTGTTGCGGGATTTATGTCTTTCTTGATACTTAGATCGACAGAAAAGGCAATCAACAATCTAATAGAAGACACGGCTATAGTCGCAAGAGGCAAGCTCGATCACGAGGTAAAGGGAAGCGGTGCGCTAGAACTCCGCTCCCTTGCGGATAGCATCAACCACATGCGAATCACACTGCGGGACATGATTTCCAGACGAATGAACATGCTCATTGGAGTAAGTCATGATTTAAAGACACCTATTGCCCTTATCCAAGGATACACTGACGCACTAAGCGATAATATGGCCTCCGATGAAGCAACAAGGATCCATTACCTCGAAATCATTAGAGAAAAGAGTGTGCAGCTCGAAGATCTCGTCTCGGAGTTGATCGAATTTATGAAGATCGACGATCTAAATATGCCCCAAGAGGCTGTGGATTTATGGCCGCTTCTAATGTCTTTAGGCAAGCGTTTTGAGGAAGATGCTCGTCTTCTGGGGCTTGAACTCCTATATGGCTTTGGGCACTTTGATTCCGTTCTATCGAAAGAAGAACCAAAAGACCTTCCAAGAGTCAGAATGAACCGTGCGCTATTCGAGCGAGCCGTCGAAAACCTAATATCCAATGCATTCCGTTATACGGGAGCCGGTGGCCATGTAGAACTTGCTTTGGATATAAAGAATGGCCAACCAGTATTGATCGTGGCCGATAATGGGCCTGGCATTTCCGAAGAAGACCTACCATACATCTTCGACGCATTCTATAGAGGAACGCATTCTAGGAAAGAAGCGGGCCATGGTTTTGGTCTTACGATTGTAAAATCCGTTGTCGACCTTCATGGTTGGAGCATTGAGGCTCGCAACAGAAAAACCATGACTCAGAGCCAAGCTGAAAACAACATGCAAGAAGGAAGCAAAGACCAAGGCCTTGTGATCGCGATTACCATGAAGCCAGCGATACATGATTAGAGTCTAAAAACGTTGTTATTTTTGCTTAAGAATATCAAGGCTTTGGAACACTGGCCATGCGCTCTGCGGTAGACCAAAGGCCGAGGGCGGGATTTGGAACAAAAAAGTATTCCTCGCCATCTAGAGTGTCGTGGAAGCCCGCGCCCGCGAGCCTGCCCTGGGGCAAGTATCGCGATTTGGCTTTTTCAAGGTCGATGTAATGATAGCCGACAGACTCTATTTCTTCTTTAGTCATGCCTGGCCCAGG
>MWDY01000238.1 GCA_002070755.1 Spirochaetes bacterium ADurb.Bin110
TTTTATGTCCGGTGCAACTAGGAAGGGCCTATGGTATCCACCCAAAAGGATGAAAGTCGTCGCAATAATGGGCGGCGTCGACCTGGATTATTCTCAAGCCCAGATTCCTCCAGGGGTTTCTACCATAGATGTATTTGCCTTGATGGGAGGAGTAGATATCTTCGTTCCAGAGGGCGTTAATGTAGAGGTCACGGGCATTCCTATTATGGGGGGCATAGATAATCGCGCTACCTTATATGCGAAGCCTGGAGCGCCAACCATCAAAGTAAATGTGATCACTGTTATGGGGGGTCTGGACATCAAAGTGAAGAAGCCTAAGAAATAGGCCTGTAGCAGGCTTCTAAACAGATTTGCAGCATGGCTTTCTTGTCGATTAGCTTTCTTTAGCATGATTTCTATTCAATGACATCGTCTCCCTCTTGACTCTTTTGAAAGAAACTGCAATATTAGCATAATATGAAAGGGATATCTGTTGGGAAAGCCCTTAATCTTCATCATCATCATGGCTTTGGCAAATGGAGCCGTGGCGAGGTGTGGGCATAAACCCAGCAGCTTAATACGAAACCGAAGCCGGCTCCAGGGGGCCGGCTTTTTCATTGACTTTAATCTTGCTAAAGCCGGCTCCCAATAGGGCCGGCTTCTTTTTTCCTCAAGTGGTAAAAGATTACGAGGCAAAGGAGAAGAAAATGGCAGAAAACGCAAATGAAAAGGTCGAATTGAGGCTCGGTCTTCCTAAAGGGAGGATGCAGGCAAAGGTAATTGAGCTTTTCAACGATGCAGGAATACCTGTATCTATCGATGAACGAGAATATCGTCCACGAATCGGAAATGGAAAAGCCCTAGTCTTTGGATCTCGAGAGATGGTATACGAAGCAAAGCTCCTAAAACCCCAAAACATTGTGGAGATGCTTCAGTCTGGAAGCCGAGATATGGGTTTTGCAGGCGCAGATTGGGTGCGCGAACTTGGAGCTGATTTGATCGAGCTTCTTGATACCGGTCTCGATCCAGTCAAGATCGTCGCCGCGGCACCGGAAAAAGTGGCAAAAGCCTTTCACGCTTTTGAAGGAAATTTAGATAAAATGATAGCTGTATGCGAACGAACGCCTATTGTTGCTTCGGAGTATGAGGCACTTGCGATGGCTTGGATCGACAAAAACTTACCCGGTGCAGAATTTGTTCATTCTTATGGGGCAACAGAGGTTTTTCCTTCGGAAGATGCTGATATCATAATCGACAACTATGCAACAGGTTCCACTCTGAGGGCCAACAGGCTCGAAATACTAGATACTCTAATGATGAGTTCGACTAGATTCTATGCCTCGAAAGCCGCAATGGCGGATGCAGCCAAGCGCGAAGCGGCGGAAGCGCTTGTTCTTCTCTTCCGTTCCGTGCTCGAAGCGAGGCGTCGTGTGATGCTTGAAGTCAATATATCGGCTGAACTTCTCGATGAGCTTGTAGCTATTCTGCCCTGTCTACGAGCGCCCACCGTATCCCCTCTGGGAAGAGGGGATGCCTTTGCTGTTAAAGTTGCGGCTCCTCGCGATACGCTTGCAAGCCTTATCCCAGAGATAAAGCGCCGCGGAGGCACCGATATAGTGGTAACTCAGATATCGCAGCTTGTGCCATAAGCCAAAAGGAGAAAAAAATGCTTAGACTAGATGCCAATGAAGGCCGATGCCTTCTTTCAGAAGAAGACCTCAGAGAAATCTTGAGCCCTGAAATAGCTCGGCGCTACCCTATGAGGGAGCTCTTGGAAATACCCTTAGCCGAAAGACTCGGGCTGCCTTCATCCTGCGTACTTGCAACCGCTGGAGCGGATGATGCGATCGATAGAGCAATAAGGAGCCTTGCAGGGCCAGGAGGCCTTGTCATGAGTACGAGTCCTGGTTTTGTCGAATTCTTAGAAGCCGCCCAGCGATCATCCGCTCGTTTCGAGGAAATAAAAAAGGATCCATTTGGACCTTTTCCGATCGACGATATATGCAGTTGCGTCAGGGCTCTAACTCCAAGGCTGCTTATTCTGTCGAGCCCCGATAATCCTTCCGGAGATGTACTGTCTACTCTGGATGTGACACAAATCGCCACGGTCTGTCAGGAGTTAGGCACTATCTTTGTCTTCGATGTCACCTATCAGGATTTCTCGATACATGGAGCAACGCCTATCCAAGCACTAGCCAACCCAAATATGCTTGTTACCGGTAGCTTTTCGAAATCCAAAGGCCTTGCGGGTTTTCGAATTGGGTATGTTGCGGCAAATCCCGAATTTGCGCAGTTGATCTCGAGACTTTCGGAAGCTGGCCCTCCTTACTCGCTTTCGAGCTCGGCGATCGAAGCAGGCAGAAAGGCGCTTTCCCTTGATCAAAGGGTCACTCAGGGCTTTATCGATGAAGTTCGGCGGGAAGTGCAGGTTCTGAAAGCGCTTTGCAAAGAACTTGGCTTTCTGGTATCACAGAGTGAAGCGAACTTCATTCTCTTGAAAAGCGAGAATCCTGCTGATCTATCCGATAAACTGCGCAAACGAGGAATTCTTGTACGTACCTGGCCAAGAAAGCCAGGATATGAAGAGCTGCTAAGAATCACTGTTCCAGGAGAAGTGGGAGAATTTAAGGAGTTGTGCACTGCTTTCGAAGAAACAATGAGAGAACAATGAGAGAACAATGAAAATATCTACAGAAAAAGCAAGGCTAAGAACAAGGAGCGTCTATGAGCGATCGACCAATAGCGACCATAAGAAGAACAACAGCTGAGACAGATGTCGGCGTGAGTTTACAATTATCACCAGGACCTATCGATATCAAAACAGGCATAGGTTTTTTTGACCATATGCTTACTCAGCTTGCATTCCATGCTGGCTGGAGCCTAAAAGTTTCATGCAAAGGAGATCTAGATATCGATGACCATCACACAGTAGAAGATGTAGGCATTGTCCTTGGCATGGCTTTCTCCAAAATCGTCCCTTCCGCGAAAGGCCTTACGCGCTTTGGCTATTCCTATGCCCCAATGGACGAGGCTCTTGCACGTGCAGTTCTGGATATTTCCGGCAGAAGCTACTGTGTGTTCTCCGGAGACTTCTCCACACCATCTATAGGCTTGCTTTCGACATGCAATATTGGGCACTTTTTTCAAAGCTTTGCAGCGAATGCACGATGTACGCTTCACCTCGACATTCTTCGCGGAGAAAACGACCACCACAAGGCTGAAGCGCTTTTTAAGGCAGTCGCGCTTGCATTCAGAGCTGCGCTCGCGCCAAGTGCAGCTTCAGCAAGCACAAAGGGGGAAACATGCATAGATTCGGAGCCCGCATAAGCATGAGAGAAATGACAAAAGTCGTCATTATTGAGACAGGGGTAGCAAATCTTGCCTCAGTAAAAGCATTTGCAGTGCGGCTAGGCCTCGAACCCATAGTGAGCGATAAGATAGTCGATGTGCTCGAGGCTCCAGCTGTCATCCTTCCTGGAGTAGGAGCTTTTGGACCAGCGATGGAGAGGCTATCTCTCCTGAGTCTCGATGAGGCCCTTCGCAGGCGCGTGGAGCAAGGGCTTCCAACAGCGGGTATATGTCTCGGTATGCAGCTCTTTTTCGAAGAGAGCGAAGAATCGCCTGGAATTCAGGGGCTTGGAATTTTCAGGGGCAATGTAAAAAGACTAGCGGGAAGCCTCCCTTTGCCTCAGCTTGGATGGAATAGGATTGAACCTGAAAGCGCTGCAGGCCTTATCGAATCTGGATGGGTCTATTTTGCGAATAGCTACAGGGTGGGAGAAGTCGAGCCCGCAAGCAAGGCACTACTAAAAGGGCCTACAGATTCCTTCATGACGCAAACAGCTTTTGATCAGGTGGCCGTCGCGACTGCCTTCTATGGAGAACCATTCATCGCCGCGCTGGAAGCCTCGCAAGATGGGAAACCCATATTGCTTCTTTGCCAGTTTCATCCAGAGCTTTCCGGGCCCTATGGCACAAAGCTTTTTTCGCGATGGCTCGATCAAAACAGGATTCGGAGAAATGTATGAGCGGACTTGCAGTGAGAATAATTCCATGCCTCGACTTTAAGGATGGACGCGTCGTCAAAGGAACGCAGTTTCAAAACCTTGTCGATTCAGGAGACCCAGTTGAACGAGCCATCAACTATGAAAAGCAGGATGCTGACGAGCTCACCTTTCTCGATATCAGCGCTACGTTGGAGGGCAGAAAGACTATGGCGCAGGAAGTGGCGCGCATACGGCAGGCGCTCTCGATTCCCATCACGGTGGGGGGCGGCATCGGAAGCATCGAGGATGCGGGCCGCTTACTTGAAGCAGGAGCAGACCGGGTCTCTGTGAACAGTGCAGCGGTGCGCAATCCTATGATTATCGATGAACTTGCTTCGCGCTTTGGTGTCCAATGCGTGGTGGTGGCCATAGATGCAGTGCAGAATGTTACCATGCCTTCGGGATATGAAGTGAAGATCGATGCAGGTTCTCGCAAAACAGGCCTCGATGCAATCGCCTGGGCTCAGGAGGCCACTGGGCGCGGCGCTGGCGAGGTTCTTCTCACTTCAATAGATCGAGATGGCACAAGTCTTGGCTATGACGACAAGCTCATAGGACTTGTCGCACACGCTGTGCTTGTGCCAGTGATCGCTTCGGGTGGAGCTTCGAAGCCAGAGCATTTTCTGGAGGGATATTTAAGCGGCGCGTCCGCCCTCTTAGCTGCCGGGATTTTCCATCGCGGCGAAGTTTCAATTCGAGAGATAAAAGAATTCTTGAAAGCACATAAGGTGGAGGTAAGATTATGATTGTACCCAGTATCGATATCATGAATGGCCGGGCAGTCCAGCTGAGGGGAGGAAAGCAGCCGCCACTCGATGCGGGAAATCCCTTGGAACTCGCTGAACGCTATTCAAGAATTGGGGAATTCGCAGTAGTGGACCTCGACGCTGCAAAAGGAATTGGCACTAACCGAGAACTCATTCTATCTCTATGCAGAAGCTATCGAGTGCGTGTAGGAGGAGGCATTCGCACGATTGATCTTGCTTTGGATTACCTCAATGCAGGAGCCCGCTCGATCATGATAGGAACTTCGGCCACACCTGATTTTCTCTATTGCTTGCCGCGGGAACGACTAATCGCAGCCCTCGATAACAAGCAAGGTACTATAATGGTCGAAGGATGGTCGAAGCCAAAGGAAGGTTCCATCGAGCAATCGATCAGAGCCCTAGCACCCTATGTATCAGGCTTCCTCATCACCTTCATCGAAGCTGAAGGCGACCAGTGCGGCATCGATATCGAAAGAGCAAGAAAGCTGATCGCTCTCTCGCCCGATAGAAAATTCACATTTGCTGGAGGTGCCGCTGGAGGCGAACGAGGTGTTGCAGATATTGCGGCCTTGGATAGACTGGGTGCTGATCTCCAAGTTGGCACTTCGCTTGTGTTGGGCGATCTATCTCTTGCGGAGGCCTTTGCTGCGCCCCTTATTACCGATAGAGCTGATGGACTATGGCCTACGCTTGTCTGCGATGAATCTGGAAAGGCGCTTGGGCTTGTTCATTCGAGCAAGGAGAGTCTAAAACTCGCCTTGAATAGCGGTAAAGGAGCGTATCATTCTCGCTCGAGAGGCCTTTGGGTCAAGGGGGAATCGTCTGGAAACGACCAAACTCTTATCCGCGCAGAGCTCGATTGCGATCGCGATACAATCCGCTTTACAGTCCGACAGAATGGAGAAGGCTTTTGCCATCTTGGCAGGAGGACTTGCTTTGACAACGGTTATGGCCTGGAAAAACTCGATCGTACTATCAAGAAACGCATGAAAGAAGCACCTCCTGGCTCCTATACACGAAGGCTATTTGCCGATGAAGCTCTGCTGGCATCCAAGCTTCGCGAAGAAGTACAAGAGCTTGCACAATCTAAATCTGTACAAGAGGCAATATCTGAAGCTGCCGATGTACTCTATTTCACACTGGTAAAAACAATCAGCATGGGTGGCAGTCTGTCGGATATCGAGGAGGAACTCGAGCGCCGCTCCTTGCGCGTAACGCGGCGCGGGGGAGATGCAAAGCCCGAATTCGAAGGTCCAGAAGGAAAAAGCGAATGGAAAAGCATCCACTAAGAAGAATTACTATAGATGAGATCCCAGAACCTTCATCGAGGCTTTTCGATCCAGAAATCGATGCGGTTGCAAGGCGGGCTATCGATGCTATTCGGACTGGCAAAGAAGAAGAGCTTAGGCGATGGGCGGAAAGACTCGACGGGCTTTCGCCCGGAGCGCCTCTTGTTATCTCTCGCAATGAGATGGAGGCTGCCTATGATGCGCTTCCTCAGGAAACCGCCGAGCTCTTAGGGCGCGCCAAAGGCCGCGTAGCGGCCTTTGCGGCCGCCCAGCGCGCCTGCCTTGCGCCTCTGGATATGCCGATGCATATAGAACCAATAGAGCTAAGAAATGAGCAGATAAGGCCAATAGAGCCCAAGAGGCCGATAGGGCCAGATGAGCTCAATAAGCCTGCACCTTTAAATATCGTAGCAACAAAAATGTCAATGAGAAAAATCGCAAGTGGAATCGAAAAAGGCGCGCTGGGCGGCCGCCACGGGCACGAGATCGTGCCCGTGGCGCGCGTAGGTTGCTATGTTCCAGGTGGTGCCTTCCCTCTTCCCTCCAGCGCAATTATGACCGTTGTCCCCGCAAAAGTAGCAGGCGTCGAAGAAGTCTGGTGTGCTGGCCCCAATCCCAGCAGAGAGACCTTAGCTGCCTCATGGCTTGCAGGCGCTGAGGGATTCCTGCAAGTAGGAGGAGCTCATGCTATTGCGGCCTTGGCTTTCGGCATCTGTATCCCAAGGTGCGATGTCATCGTAGGGCCTGGTGGAAAATATGTTACAGCAGCGAAACGCCAACTTTTTGGCATTGTAGGCACTGAAGCACCAGCCGGTCCCTCAGAACTACTTATCATTGCCGATAAAAGTGCAAAAGCCGACATTATTGCTGCTGATCTTCTTGCACAGGCAGAGCACTCTCCCGATGCACTGCCCGCAGCCATTGTGACAGAAGAAGCTCTAGCTCTCGAAATCCAAAAATCCCTTACGACTAGGCTCGAAGAGCTCCCTGAACCTAATCGAAGTATAGCCAATAGAGCCCTTTCGAATGGCTTTCTCTGTGTAGAGCATGATCTTCTGCGAGTTGTCGATGGAGCAAATCGCTGCGCGCCAGAACACCTTGAGATTGCAACCTCGAATCCTTCAGCCATTATGAGACTAATAAAAAACGCGGGTGCTATCTTCCTTGGCACAGGATCGGCAGAAGTATTCGGAGACTATGGCGCAGGGCCCAATCACACTCTTCCTACTGGAGGAGCATCTAGATTTGCCGCTGGCCTCTCAGTCCTTTACTTTTTGCGAGCTAGGACATGGCTTGCAATAGAGAATCCAGAGCTCCTCGTTGAGGATACTATTGCTTTTGCTCGCCTAGAAGGCCTCGAGGCGCACGCACAAGCTGCACTCGCGCGTGCGCCCAAATAAAAAATAAAAGTCCTAAGTGCTAATGCTTAGAACCCGTATATGCTCGAGTATTTTTCTCGTAGATATTTCTCAAAGCACACGGGATCCAGAGCTGATCCAGTGACTTTTTCGACTAGTTCGCCTGGCATATAGCGTGATCCATGACAATGAACATTTGTTCGAAGCCATGTAAGCACAGAGAGAATATCACCGCCCGCTATGCAAGCTTCGATGTCAGATACTTCTTCCTTGAGCTTAGCCCAGAACTGTGCAGCATAGAGATTTCCAAGCGCATAGCTCGGGAAATATCCAAAATATCCTATAGACCAATGGACATCCTGAAGACAGCCTACTCGATCATTTGGCACCTCTAACCCTAACAGTTTCTTGTACTTCTCTCCCCATGCTCCAGGCATATCAGCAACACCCAGATTCCCTTCTAATAGCGCCGATTCTAGTTCAAAACGTGCAATTATATGCAGCCCATATGTAACTTCATCTGCTTCGGTTCTAATAAGCGAAGGACTCACTCTATTTACTGATTTTATAAAGCTTTCGAAGTCAAGATCCTTGCCAGCATCACCCAAAAGGGCACTCAAGGCTAAAAAATTCCTCTCCCAGAATGCCCTGGATCGGCCTACGATATTCTCCCACAATCTAGACTGTGACTCATGCACCGCCATCGATACAGCCCCAGCTAGTTTTGTTCCTCTAAACTCTGGATTGGGATCGATTCCCATATCGTAGAGAGCATGACCCGATTCATGGATCGTGCTAAAGAGGCTTGAAGGAAAATAATCTTCAACATAGCGCGTTGTAATGCGTATGTCGTCAGCGCCAAGGCTTGTTGTGAAAGGATGAGCAGAAACATCCAGCCTTCCGCGATCCATCTCATAATGCAGAACCTTCATGAAATACAAGCTTATTCGTTCTTGAGTTTCACAGCTTACATACCGCCCTACACACCTGTCTTCTATCTGCGGCCTAGCGCGAATCTTGTCGAGAATATCGACTAAGTAAGCCTTCATTGTAGAAAAAACAGCTGCAATCGATTCCTGCGTACTTCCTGGCTCATATAGGTCGAGGAGTACATCATAGGGCCTTGCATTCGGATTGAGATACCCTGCCAGTTCTTGCGAGAGGGCTACGATTTTTTCAAGGTGAGGCTCAAATGCCTTAAAATCGTTGTCTTTTTTTGCCTCAGCCCATTTTGCCTGTGCAATGCTAGTTGATTTCGCATATTCTGTTACAAAAGCCTCGGGTAACTTGGTTTCTATGTCATAATCCCGCCGCACCTTGCGGATATAGGCTTTCTCATCTGGAGAAAGATCATGCTTCGCTTCTAGTGTCGCAAGTAGCTCACCTATTTCGGGATTTACTGCCTTTTGGTGGGCAAGCCCCTCTAGAAGCGCAAGCTGTGAGGCGCGTTCCTGAATCGCTTTAGAAGGCATGTAGGTCTCTTGATCCCATCCGAGGACTGCACTGATATGAGACATAAGCGTGTGTTCTCGATCAAGCTCTATAAGGCGAGCCGTTTCTTTTTGCATCGATTTCCTCCTTGTTTGCTTCTCACGATTCATATAGTAGCACTGGAATAAGACTCTTTGTATACTAAAATCCGTGTTTTTAAGGGAATTGACACAGGATATCCGCATTCTCAGAGGAACAGGGCCAGCAACGCTGCGTTCACTTGCGAATCTGGGTATTCATACGATTGCGGATCTTTTGCTCCACCTGCCGAGAGATTATGAAGACAGAACAAGAATCCTTCCTTTATCGCGCTTTTCTGAAGGCAAGGTCTATACTAAGGCCAAGGTCATTCGCCATGAATGGTTTGGCTTTGGGAAAATGCGCACGCTAAAGATCATCATAGCAGATGATTCTTCCGAGGCTGCCCTTCTCTGCTTCAATAGGCCTTTTCTCGAGCAGATGGCTCCCCTTGGCTCGACGATTCAAGTTTATGGCAAATTTCAGTTCAAATATGGCGAAATCCAGTCTTCTGCCTTTGAGCTAAAACCCCTCCAGGAAGACTTTGTTCCAGAACGGACTCTTTCGCCTATTTATCCCCTCACTGGAAGGCTGAATCAGACAACTATGAGAAGGATGACAGCTCTAGCACTTCAAAAATTTACACCTCATCTCGAGGATGAACTTCCAGATGCTCTGCGTAAATCATACTGCTTTCCATCCAAGTCTGAAGCTATTCGCTCAATTCATTTTCCTTCATCATGGGAATCAGTTAAGCTTGCGCATGATAGGCTTGCCTACGAAGAGCTTTTTTACTTTCAGCTTGGAATTGCCCTAAGAATTCGTTCTAGACAGACAAAAACTATTGATCGCATCGCCGTTCCTGGTGTACTTGCTAGACAGCTTCGCGAGCGTCTTCCGTACACGCTAACTGAGGATCAAGAATTAGTTCTCAAGGAAATCATAGGGGACATGCACAAGCCTTTTCCTATGGCCAGGCTTCTGCAGGGAGATGTCGGATCAGGAAAGACAATGGTTGCTCTGCTTGCGGCGCTCTATGCAGTTGAGCGAGGGGGGCAGGTAGCAATCATGGCCCCTACTGAACTCCTTGCCCGGCAACACGCAACTATTGCTGCCCATCTTGTAGAGCCCTTAGGTGTACGCCTTGCCTTTGTGACCGGCTCGATATCGAGTGCTGTTCGGCCTCAGCTATTAGAAGCTCTTCAAAGTGGAGACATAGATATAGCCATAGGTACGCATGCTCTTTTCTCCGATGATGTTTCTTTTAAAAACCTCGAACTAGTCATCATCGATGAGCAACAGCGCTTTGGAGTGCTCCAGAGGGTAGCCCTCTACAAGAAAGGTCATGTGCCAGATTTTTTAATGATGACCGCTACGCCTATACCAAGGAGTCTTGCTCTTACCTTTTTTGGCGACATGCAAGTATCTACGATTCAGCATCTACCGCCAGGCCGCAAACCAGTCATCACACATCTGGCGAGCGAAACCCGAAGAGATTCCGTATACGAGTTTACACGTAAAAAACTGCAAGAAGGCCAACAGGCCTATTTCGTATATCCAGTGATCAGTGAATCCGACAGACTCAGCCTTAGAGATGCGGAATCGATGGCAGAGCACCTATCCAAAAAGATCTTTCCCGAGTTTGAGGTTGGAATTCTGCATTCACGCTTGAGCGACGATTCTAAGATGGAAGTGATGTCGAGATTCTCTGCAGGCGAAATAGCCGTCCTGGTTGCCACCACTGTCGTTGAAGTTGGGGTCGATGTGCCTAACGCGACGGTTATGGTTGTCGAGCATGCTGAGCGTTTTGGACTGTCGGCTTTGCATCAGTTGAGGGGGCGTATAGGAAGAGGTGGTCTTCAGGGCTATTGTTTTTTTGTTTATTCAAAAGATATTACAGAAGAAGGGCGAATGAGGCTAAAAGCCCTCTACGAGACCAATGATGGCTTCGCTATTGCCGAAGAAGATTTAAAAATACGAGGACCGGGAAATATGTTCGGCTTGGAGCAATCAGGAGACCTCCAATTACGCATTGCGGATATGCGAACCGATTTTGACCTTCTCAAGAGAGCGAGACACGATGCTTTTCGAATCATCGAGAATGATCCAGGGCTTACCAGCCCCAATAATAGTGCAATTCGCCAAGTTCTAGATCGGGCAAATCCTTATTCTGAGAAGCAGAAATCTTAACGTTTGCGTTTAAGCGCTTCTGGTCCTCCACGTTGAAGCACAAGCTCGGAGCAACTCATATAATTGATAACTTTATCGCGCCTTGTGCCTGGACCAAGCATTTTGCGAACCTTGTTATATTTACGTCTTAAGTATTGAATCGAGGGTATGCTAGTACCGAAGTGAGCAGCTAGTTCCCAATCCCGATATAGATAGCGCCCATAAGCATCTTTGCGATTAAGCGATAAAAATTCGGCAAGATCTTCTCTGGTCCATACAATGGTTTTGCCATTTGAGTAATCGTGCTGAGCCATTCTTCTTTTTGTTCGCTCTGTTGCACCTGCCATTTTCCGCTTTTGCCAGTATTCGCTTCGATTGCGAGCATGCATAATGTCTTCTCTCTTAAAGCCCGTCTCCTGCATCCATAGCCGAGCTAGCTTCGCCTTCTCTGCGGGAGATAGCCGTGACTTGAGAGAATTCGCCACATATTCATCGGGTGTTGCAGATTCAAGAATCATGCGCTCAGCTTTTTTCATATTATGAAATTTAATAAAGAATTGCCAAAAGTCAAATATCCTAAGTTAGCTACAATAGGCGTCAGAGACCCTTAGATATATTATGGCTCCAACATCAGTTATCTTCTTGCGCATTTCATCGCCTTAGTCTCGCCGAAAGGCTATGGCATGCCAGCCTTTTTTCTGATCAGTATACGGAAGCTTAGAGAATCCTAGGGGTTTTTCGCGGATCACACGCTCACAATGTGTACTTGTCCCAGAAAATATTGCCACGCCACCTCGCTTTAGTGCTTTTTCTGTAAGCTGCCAGCATGCACTTGCCGTATTATACCTTGGAATATCCTCAAGGAAGAAAAGAGCTACATCAATGCTAGCCGGACTGAGCTCTTGCCCTGCTGAAACTTGTTTTTCTTTTTGTGCTGATAGAGTCTCTTGTGCCGATGATTTCTCGCTTATTGAAGGCGAAATAATAGGAAGCATTGGGTCGAGCATGGCAATGGCTTTCAGAGAACTCATCTTTTCTAGATTATGGATCGATGCGGTAAGTGCCAGTACATCATGCGATATCAGCACAATTTCCTCGGTTCCCAAGACTTTTTCCATCCACATAGGTGCGATACCTACGCCAGGCTCTACTATAAGTGCTCGACGCACGAGAAGACCTGCAAAGACTTTCTGAGCCAAAGAAAGAGCACATACAGTGACAAAAGAGGGCTCATTGAACTCAGGTAAGCCTAGAAAACCATCCCAATCGAGACTTGCTCTAGCAAGCTGTCTCTCTGTATGCGAACGCAAATAAGTAGAAATCCATCCATTCGATGAGGTTTTATCTACCTGGACTTCCCTTGGGCTTTGCGCAATTGCAACCATGTGATTTTTTGTGCTGATCGCTCTCAATAGACTGAGGCCCGCTTTGGCGCACCAAATACAAGCCATATCCGCCAAAGGCGCTACTATGACAAAGGCAAAAGTGCCTCCGGGCTGCAAAAGCTCGGTACATACAAAATAAAAATAATGCTCGAGTACATTTACTCCGGCCTTTGCTGGCAGATTTGATACGACCGCATCGTAAGGTCCACGCTTATCTGGCTCGCAAAGCAAACCTGGTTCTGCAATGAGGTCACCCGCTTTTCTCTGCTCTATTTTTATCTTTGCAAATCTCTTCTTCTGGCATAGGATATGCTGCTGCCCATCTAGGCCGAAAAGCCTTATGCCAAGACCATTCCGTTCTGCATTTCGCGCAGAAAACGCAACTGCCCTAAAATCGCGGTCACGCAAGACCACATTCATTTCGGGGCATGAGGCTGCTAGGCTTATGCCTATTACACCTATCCCACAGCCAGCGTCTAGAAGGCGATGAGCATGAATAATTCCAGGTTCATTGGCTATCTCTTTTAGAAGAAAGCGAGTCCCTTCATCGATATCAAAAGAAGAAAAAAGCGAGTGCGATAGCTCGAATTTGAGCCTAGCACCACGGTAGGCGAAATCTACTGTCCTATTGACTAGCGGATCGAGCTGACAGAAGGAATAGTCGGGCTTATTCGTTGACGCGCTCAACGTACTCGTTTGTCTCCGTATTGATAAGGATTTTCTCGCCCTGCTTGATAAAGAGGGGCACCCGAACTACAAGCCCTGTTTCGGTTTTTATGGGTTTTGTCGCCCCAGAGACGGTATCGCCGCGCACATAATTTTCGCTCTCTGCTACGCTAAAAACCATCTTATAGGGAATTTTGATGTCTATAGGCTCGCCTTCCCACATGACTATTGTGTAGGTCTCTCCTTCCTTTAGATAAGGAGCACGGTCTTCATGAGCGGCTATAGGTATCTCGAACTGCTCGAATGTCTCGTTGTTCATAAAATGGAAGGACTCACCATCGCTATATTGATATTGACAATCGACAAGATCCACTTGGGCATCTTCTACAGAGTCGGCGGTTTTGATTGTTTGAGTAACCACATATCCATTTTTAAGGTTCTTCGCACGCACACGAGCAAAAGCAGCGCCTTTCCCTGGATTGACAAACTCTCGCTCTACGACGATATGCGGCATGCCATTGATAATGAGACAAGTTCCGATCCCGATATCACCACCACGAATCATAATTTTTCCCTCGACACAAGAGCATTTAATCAACTTATACTAGCTTGGAATCTTGATCTATGTAAAGACTAAAGCACCTTACAGCTATTTACGTTATAGGACTATTCTAGCCTCTATCTTGATCTTCAGCATTTCTTAGAGGACTTTTTCTATTTATCTAAGCAAAAAAGAGGAAAAAGGGAAAATCAATACATCTTCTATCGATTTCTTGCCACACAAAACCATCATCAAGCGCTCAAAGCCAAGAGCAACTCCAGAACAATGTGGAAAGTCTTCAAAAATCGAGCTAAATGTCTCATCGACAAGATGAGGCACTAAAGATTCCCTCTTCTTTTTGCTCTGCGACTTCATGTATCTATCTACTGCCTCTGGATTATCCATTTCCGTAAAGCAATTCGCGATTTCAATGCCTTCTACATAGAGCTCCCATCGCTCTTTGTATCTGGTGCCAGGAATATCCGCCGCAAGACACTCGATGCCTGAAGGATAAAGGTCTAGGACAAGTGGCTTATCCATAGGAAGAGCGGGTTCGATCAGACTAAGAAAAAGGATGTTGAAGGCATCTTCCCACGCAGCATCCTGAGGTACTAATAGCCCATGCTGTCGGCAGGCTTCCCGCATGGCTTCTGTATCTCCAAGCGCATCTAAATCTGCATCAGCAAATTCAGCCCATGCTTCTTTCATGCTCATCACTCGAAAAGGTGGACGAGCTTGAGAAGGGGTTTCTGAGCTAGCTAAGGCTTCGAAAAGCTCTTCCGTAAGTCCGATGTTATCTCTGCTAGAAAGGCCCACGCCATAATATTCAAGCATTGTAAACTCAGGATTGTGAATGAGGGAAATCGATTCCGCATTTCGCCACGCTTTACAGATTTGAAAAACACTTCTCTTTGTATTGGCGATGACTCTTTTCATCCATATTTCTGGAGAAGGAATAAGATAGAGTGGTCTATGGCCATGAGTAGGATGAATGTACTCTGTAGCAAAGACCTCCATACAAGATTCTGGTATGAGATAAGGCGCAAGCGCTGGCGTGTCTAGCTCGAGATAATCCCTCGAAATGAAGAATTCGCGTACAATGCTCACCATGCGAGAGCGCATGGTTATTAAATCTATATTCATATAGGCTATTCTATCCTGCTCTTAACGCGACAAGATATAAGTATGGGGCAAGCTGATGCTTAGGATTCAATCTCTCATTGCTGCCTATAGCGGCTATTTTTCACCGCTGCCTATTGTGGGCTACCTCAATTAGAATTGACTGCCTGATTGAATTTTTCTTTATATTCTTCGATGACCTCGGCAAAATCAGCTTGTTCCTGACCGGAAAGGCTAGATTTAATGGTCTCTGCCACTGAATTAAGCGCCTCTGCACGCTTTCCTAGTTCTTCGATCTTTGCGCCTGCGCCTAGATTTCCACCATTGAGCTGCGAAACTGCGCTTGAATAGGCATTTATAAGATCGTCGTAGGCAGCCTTCCATGTGGTCACATCTTTGATCTCTTCAGGAGCTATGCTCGAGACATTCTTGCTAGTCTGATTGTCCTTGTCAGCCTTTTTGGGAGTACATGCAAAAAATGCAATAGATATGATTGCGAATATTGCAATAAATTTCTTCATATTACACTCTCCTGCATAATATTGCATAATTATATATTATTTAGCACAGTATGTCAATATTTGATGTATCTATTCCTCAATATATCAAGCTTTTTGGGCAATTATCGCTGCGTTTCTTCTAAGCGCCTTAGGCGAAATCCACTTTTGATCGAGAGCTGAGCCCCTAAACAAAGCTCGTATTTGTTCATCATTGAGATCTGCCAACAACCTAGCATCAAAAAAACCGCCTATTCGACCATGATTTACATGCGCTTCTTCATCGGGTTTGAAGTATGGGCAAGCTTCGAGACAAAGATCACATCCATAAAGCTGGTCAGTCCAGGAATTATTTATGAAATCCGGAAGATGACCCTCGATCGATGAATAGTTTTGGATACAGAGATACCGCTCGAAGCCAGGAATGTATGAAATACTCAAGGCCCTGCTTGGGCAAGCATCGATGCAAAGCCTGCAATCGCCACAGAAGGCAAAGAATGAAGGAGCTATGCCCCTAGAAGAATCCCCGTCCTCATGCTTTTCCATTTTTATATCGAAGGGTAGGAGCATTAGCCCAATCACAACCGCAGAAGACCAAATCGGCAAATTCGTTATGCATTCACTACAGCTGTTGCTTTTTATTAATTGTCCTTGAAAATCAAGCGCATTCAAGATATTCAAGCCATCTGTTTTTTTAGCTATAAGAAGGTTGTTTCGGCCAATCGTCCCAAGGCCAGCAGCGAGGGCGAGGGCTTTTTCGGGAAATCTCGAATTAACAAATCGCGGCCATCGGCGAGGCGGTTTCCCTTCAAGATCAAGCCTTCCTGCAAGCCCCTCTCGTGTAATTGCGGCAAAGGTTGCAACAGCACAATGGCCGAGACGATCCATAATCTCTCTGTACCAGTTGCCACGTGCAAACCTTGCTACTTTCGCTGCTGGCCGGCCATAGCTAGCAAGTGGCAGCGGCGGCAGGCCGCGCTCTGCGCGGCCTGCCGCCTCCTCAGGCTCGATATCAGGTGAATACCGAAGCGCTACCACCAACATCGCACCCACATCTGAAAGATGATAATGCTCCTTCAGTACCTTGACTGCACTACTCTCTGCCTGTAGTTGCTCTGTCTCCGCTGGCACTGCTCTCAAGGAATCTTGATTTAGCTGCTTCGCTTCACAGATTTCTAATTGTATCGCGCCTTGCGCTTCCACAACCTGCTCCCATGCAGTTTGTGAAAGCACTCCATAAGAAAAAAAACCTTGTTCCTTTGCATTCAAGAGAAGCCAATTTGCTGCTTGCCTATTAGCTTCCTCATCAAGCTCTGGGCGCTCCATTTTCTATATTTTCGCTTTATGGCAAAGGAAAGCGCGAAGTAAGAGCTAGAACCTCCTGCTTTATGCGCGCAATTACCTGAGCATCGCCTTTGGATTTCATTACTTCCATAATAAATGAAGCGATCTGTTCCATCTCTGAAGGTCCCATACCCCGAGTCGTAATAGCTGGCGTCCCAATGCGTATACCACTCGTCACAAATGCGCTTTTCTTATCAAAAGGAATTGAATTCTTATTTACCGTTATATTTGCTTCATCGAGCCACTTCTCCGCATCCCGACCGCTTATTCCAAGAGGAGTCAGATCGACAAGAATGAGATGATTGTCAGTGCCACCCGATACTATTCGAGCTCCTCCCAAGGTTAAAGCCTGTGCCATCACTTTTGCATTGTAAAGCACATGATCGATATACTCCACAAATCCAGGCTTCTGTGCCTCCTTAAACGCGACCGCCTTGGCAGCAATGACATGCATCAATGGCCCACCTTGAATTCCTGGCATAACCATGCTGTCGATGACCTCCGACCACTTGCGCAGCGCATCCCCTTTGGCGTTCATAATACCACGATCGTTTTCCCCATCTCTGCCTACTAGGATCATACCACCTCGTGGACCTCGCAAGGTCTTATGCGTTGTAGTTGTAACAAAATGAGCATTCGCGATTGGGCTAGGATGTCTGCCAGCAGCTACTATGCCAGCAATATGAGCCATATCGACCATAAGATAGGCTCCAACTTCATCTGCGATCTTCCGGAAGGCTTCAAAATCAATTATGCGCGAATAGGCACTAGCTCCAGCAATTATTAGTTTTGGCTTATGTTGGCGAGCAAGGAATGCTAGCTGATCGAAATCTATGAGCTCAGTATCGGGATTTACGCCATAGCTCACCACTTTGTAGAATTTGCCCGAGAATGAGACTGGTGCTCCATGCGACAGATGTCCACCATGAGCAAGGCTCATCCCCATGATTGTGTCGCCGGGGTTAAGGGCCGCAAATAGAACGGCCATGTTTGCCTGACTCCCCGAGTGCGGCTGCACATTAGCATGATCTGCACCAAACAGCTCCTTCGCTCTGTCACGGGCAAGATTCTCCGCAATATCAACAAATTCACAGCCGCCATAGTAGCGCTTCCCGGGGTACCCCTCAGCGTATTTGTTCGTAAGTACCGAACCGACAGCCTCCAAAACGGCTTTGGAGGTATAGTTTTCGCTTGCGATGAGCTCGATTTTTTCCCGCTGGCGGTTTGCCTCAGCCTCCATCGCAGCATGGAGTTCTGGGTCCATAGATTTAATATAGGACATATCTCCTCCTAAGGATTATTGTATCATGGTATATATTAGTATACTACAAAAAACGAATTGTCGTGTGTTCATCTTTTTGTAAGAATCATTGGATTGCGGTAGAAAGAAGAACAGGAGGATTCCAAGTCGAAGTATAACTTAATCCATGGGCTGCTTCATCATATTCGAAAAGGGACCAGGAAATCTTTGTTTTGCTCTGTGCTTCTGGTGGAACAGAAGGCAGAAGCTGATACCCCCTAGCCATTGCAATATGCCTATTATCGATTCCTTGGTAATAGCTGGATCTATCCGTAAAGATTGGACGAAAACCCGAAGGAATTATCCCTATTGCAAGGGCTGGGTCGAATGGTATCCATCCTATTCCAGTAAGATAATATTCTGACCAATAATGAGGAATTAGGCGCATATCTTCAGTCACGAGAAAGCCAGCTACTGGAATCGCTGGAATACCCAATGCTCTAAGAAGAGCACAGTTGATCAAGACAAGAGAACGCATACCACCAGCTTTGCTTTTAAGCGCAGTTATAGCATCATCCCCCAAGCTCTGTTTTTCCTCATTTACTCTTATATTCGAGAATGTCCACTGAGCAGCCAGCATAATTTGTCGAAAAGGATTCTTTTGCTTTTTTTGGATCGAAAGGGCTGCTGAGACTATCGCTGGATTAGCAGAAGGAACTAGAGCATCTGCAGAAAGATAAGAACTCAGAAAAACAGGGGGCTTCGCTCCAAGTGGTTGTAACGAACCTATGGCAATATCTGCTTTGATCTCGCATACATCGATGATTAATCGCCTCCGCAATTCTATTCTTCCCAACCTTGTATCAGCTGCACCAAATCTGAATTCCTGCCATACTGATGTTTCGGCTCTCAGATGATCGGACCCTGTCTCGATCGTCGTTATCGTCGACTGGTACTGGGTTGCTGGAGGTTTGGAGAGGATAAAGGATACTCGGCCATCGGGTAGAGATGCGGCAACATGGATTACGAGTGTATCTTCGAGCGTATAGGTTACCGAATCTCCTCTTAGCAATCTGCCAAGATTGCGCGAAATAGAAATAGGAAAGGCGTTCGAGAGACCATTTCTTGTTCGGACTAAGACATACCCATTTTCAACACCATCTGGCACATAAGCCGATATATAAGAGCTATTCCATTTATCTATGAGAAGGCTCATCGATTCGATTCTTATGAAATTGTCCGAATCTACCGCTTCAATCGTAGAAATAATAGGCACTTTAGAAAAAAACACTGCAGATTCATCCTCTGGCATACCGAAACAACTGCCTTTAAGCTCGATCAATTTCCCTATCTGAGCATTTGTCGAAGGCTTTATGCTTGTAATGCTTGGAGGCTGCTGCTGCACTATATTATATTCCGCCTTCGCAGGGACTTTCGAAGCAAGAGCTATCATAAGGGGATTCGATACCCCTAGCTCTGTTCTTGCTTGCACAGTAGCCGAATCATAATTGCTCGGCATCCGAAAGCTTATTAGAACAGGGCTCCAAAGAATTACAGCTTGTGAAGGCAGGGGAACATTATCCAAAAGCAGTTCACCTTCCTTCTTGCCCAGATTGCGTCCCACTATATTGACAAGATCACTAGGCATAGGAGTTACAGGATCGATTGCCAAAAGCCTGGGCTGTATCCTTCGATAGACAATTATCCCTGTCGCGACTAAAAGAATTAATATGCATAGCGTAATTATCCTACGCAGCTTCATGGGCTTACTTTGAATTCACAAGAATCTCGATCACAATGGGTGCACCCTGTTTGGAATCTCCACCCAAGGGATAGTAATAAAATACCGAATCAACTGGAATTCTCACTGTATGAACCGAGGTATTCAGCTGAATTGAGTTATCAGGGCTTCGCATATAAATGTGATTCTGGACAAGCATGGTAATATCTTTTTTTACGAGTTCGATAGGCATGAATACTATTATTGCGATGAGTCTGTCGTTCTCGATCTTAATACCTAGCGGAGAAGCGAGGCTTACTTCGCGAATCACTGCATCTTCCCAATTGGGAGAATTCGCTTTGTCGCTGGATTCACTTTGACCTGCTTTTGAGCCTTGAGATCCAAGCGAAGCTGACTGGATTGCTGCCACCATCCCAGGCGTTAAGGTGAATGCCGTTCGAATCTGAAATTGGAAAATAGGAATATTTGAAGATGATGAATCAGGTGTTCCAATTGATGAAGGAGTTGTTGGCATCGAAGGCATCTGAGCGAAAAGCCACGCAATATTCAGAATTGAAAATGCTGCAAGCGTGAGAGCTGAACGCTTCATTTTATCTCTCCCTGCACGGGGAAAGCCATGATTGTTGGTTTGCGCCCAGAGGGATTGTAGATCACATAAACAGGCGTTGAATTGACCAAAGGTAGGGAGGATATATTCCCTGGCGCTTGTATTGTTACGAACTGGTTTGGATCTGTCTGAGAAAGCAAGGAAACAATACTCTCTATGTTCGATGCCGATTCCTCTGGAAGCCTTGTGCTCAGAGCGAGCGCCTGGCCTGTAGTCCTATGCGCTCCAAAAATGCCAAAAGCCAGGCCAGCAAAAAATACCGTAATTAGAAGGGATGCGGCGAGGACGGGAAGCGGTACAGATATTCGCTTAGACATTAAATTCGAGAACAGCGGATATCTTTCAAATATAGCCTCCATGCGCAGAGAGCGTGAAGATTCGTCTGTAATGCTTTTCAACGAAGCCTGTATCCGTTTGGCTGCTTCCTCTCGCCGTGGAACATCGAAAACATCAGCGGCCTTTAAGGCTAGCCTTAGAGCACGATATTGAGCGACACGGTTTGCGCATCGCTCACATTGGCTCAAATGCATCTCGATCCGCTCCTTCCATGGTGATGGAACTTCATTGTCCACATAAGCGGTCAGCAGACTTTCATCGGGACACATAAGACCCTCCCTCATTCAATATCGAAAGAAGAGCTTCTCTGGCTCGGAAAGCTCTCACTTTGACATTTCCTTCGGTAATGCCGAGAACCTTGGCAATTTCTTTATAATTCATACCCTCATATTCTTTGAGAATCAGTACAATTCGCAGCTTTTCGGGAATTTTCATCAAGGCATCTCGCACTTCTTGGGCGCATTCTTTCATCAGAATTTCATGATCTGCAGATTGATCTGTGCCTGCATGTTGATTTTGCATGTCCCTCGAATCGAGAGCATCTGCAGAAATCTTTGCCTTGGTTGTTTCAGTGTTCCACCAGTGCTCGTAGGCCTTGAATTCTCTCACTTTTCGCCTTGACCAGTTTATAGCCCCATTTTTCACTACTCGAATGAGCCAGAATCGAGCATCCTCTTCTGAAGGGAATTGCATCTGCTTTTCGATCAACTTGCCAAAGGCATCTTGAACTATGTCTTCTGCAGATTCCCAATCATTTGTGATATGCACTGCAATTCGCAGAAGCAGGTCGACATTCTGCGCAAAGATGAGGTTGTAGTCTGATATTGGCCCATCATCCTTATTTTGGAACAATCTATCAATCCTTTTGTTACAGAAAGCCCATCGGAATCATTCGCGCAATCTCCACACTGTTCCCTCAGGTCTATCTTCAAGCTGAATGCCTTTGGCCATAAGCTCGCTGCGAATTGCATCAGCGGTTGCAAAATCTCGCACCCTTTTTGCCGCTGCTCTTCTCTCTATCTGACTTTTGATCCATTGAATGGTCTCTGGATCTACTGAAGCTTCTTTTCTCTGAGCCTTGGCAAGATCGAGACCCAGCACTTGATCTATATCCAAAATGAGCGCAAGAGCATCCTGAGCTGGGACATCATTATCCTTCAGTAAGCTCCACACCTGGGCCATTGCGCGCGGCATTGCTAGGTCATCGGCTAAAGCTTCGTCGAAGGCGGTGCGATATTGAAGGGCTTTTTCGCCCAGCTCCGATAGAGCTGCTGGCTTCGCAACCTTTTCTTTGAGGGCAAGAACCTTATCCACTAGGGAAAGCCTTGCAGATTTAGCTTGATCCAGTCCATCCCAGGAGAATGAGAGCTGGCTGCGATAATGCCCACCCAGACAAAAATACCTATAGTCTAGGGGATCGTAGCCTCTATCGATAAGAGACTCTAGCGTAAGAAAGCTCCCCGAGGATTTAGACATCTTTCCTTTGTCGAAAACAAGGAATTCCGCATGCATCCAATAATTGACCCATCTATGGCCCGTCGCGGCTTCAGATTGAGCAATTTCGTTTGTATGATGCACAGCAATATGATCGACCCCACCTGCGTGTATATCGAATTGTTCTCCTAAATACTTCATGCTCATGGCTGAGCATTCGATATGCCAGCCTGGATATCCTATTCCCCATGGACTATCCCAGAGCAGCGCCTGCTTATCGAATTTCGATTTTGTGAACCAAAGAACAAAGTCGAAAGGATTGCGTTTGTTGGGATCTAACTCTACGCGCGCGCCTGCTTTGAGCTGGTCTAGCTGAAGCCCGGCAAGCTCACCATAGCGGTCGAATTTGGAGACATCGAAATAGAGATTGCCTCCAGCGAAATAGGTATAACCATTTGCTTCGATACGCTTGATGAGTTCGATCATATCTTGAATATGATCTGTTGCTTTACAGATGATGTTGGGCCGTCGAATATTTAGTCGTTCCGTGTCTCTAAAAAAAGCATTGGTATAAAATTGCGCAATTTCAAGCACTGACTGGCCTCTTTCCCTGGCTGACTTAAGCATCTTGTCTTCACCCGTATCATCATCACCAGAGAGATGCCCGACATCAGTAATATTCATGACATGCTTCACTTCATATCCAAAACGCTTTAGCATTCTGACAAGAGTATCTTCGAAAATATATGTTCTTAGATTTCCTATATGAGCATAATTGTAGACTGTGGGTCCGCAGCCATAGAACCCTACACTCCCTTGATGCAGGGGCTCAAAAAGCTGAATGTTCCGACCCATCGTATTGAATATGTAGACATCATGCATATACGCTCCTTTTCGTCAGTCGGACCTTCTTGCTTTTACTACTTTAAGCTAAGATACTGGAATTACATGAAAAAGCTATGGCAAATCGCTCAAAAAATCAATACTGACCATTGCTCGATTTCTTTTGACGAGCCTATGAAGGAGCATACCACTTTCAGGATCGGTGGACCTGCAGATCTCTTTATAAGGCCACGCTCTATATTAGCTCTTAAAGAGGTATTGGAGCTTCTAAAGGTAGAAAATGTACCTTTTTTTATTCTTGGTGGCGGGGCTAATATCCTTGTGGGAGACAGAGGTATTAGAGGTGCAGTTATCGATACGAGTCTGCTCTCTTCGATCACACATTTGAAACAGGAAGGTAAGATCGACCCTATTCTCCTGTATGCCGAGTGCGGAGCTCGTTTAATCACTCTGTGCGAAGAGGCTCAGGTTTATGGTCTTTCTGGGCTCGAAAATTTCTATGGAATGCCCGGAAGCCTTGGAGGTTCGGTCTATATGAATGCCCGCTGTTACGAAGATGATATATCTACGCACATCCAAGATCTTACTATTATCGATAATCAAGGAAGATTCAAAATCCTTTCCGCTAGTGCTCAGACATGGTCCTACAAGCGCTCGCCCTTCATGCGTGGCGGCGAATTAGAATCCTATATCATCTGTGCAGCATCGTTTAGGCTCGTTCCAGATGACCCTGAGAAAATCGCTGTGCGTATGCGCTTTCGCATGAGAGATCGCATGCAAAAGCGGCACTTCAACTTTCCAAGCGCAGGATCTATGTTCAAAAATAACCATGATTTCGGCAAACCAACTGGAAAAGTCCTGGATGAACTTGGTTTGCGAAACTATAGAGTTGGCGATGCAGTTATTTCTCCATGGCATGCAAACATATTCGTAAATATCGGAGAAGCCAGCGCTCGAGACATGAGGGAACTGATAGAATACGCTCAGAAGGCTGTTTATGATGCTACAGGATTTTACCTCGAGCCAGAGGTCCTATTTATAGGAGAGTTCTGATTAGCTCAATGGATTGTTTTTATGCTCGCTAAGATGTGCAAGGTTTTATTACTGCTACGAACCTTGTATAAGAAGTTGAAGCAAAATGTATGGAGGAGGGCGATAAAGAGAATGTACGGAGGTAATCCATGCATTCTTTTTCTTTCTGCCCAAATCCTGAGTGTCCAAATCATAAGGCTGCTCCCCAAGGCCGCTGGTTTGTCAGTCTAGGCTTCTATTCCACCAAATGTTTTGGAGATGTACCTCGTTATCGCTGTAAGAGCTGTGGTCATAGCTTTTCTTCACAAACATTCAGTTTAGATTACTTTGCCAAGAAAAGGCTCGACTATCGACAAATTGAGCGTCTTGTGTCTTCAAGCATGAGCCAGCGCGCACTCTCCAGACACTTCAAGGTCTCTTTGGGAACTATCAATAATCGCATCATGAGACTTAGCCACCAAACTCTTGCCATGCATTCTCTCTTACGTCCTCGTGCCTCTCACAGAGAGCCTGTCTGTATTGATGGCTTTGTCAGTTTTGATCGCTCTCAGTACTTCCCAAATAATATTACCATATCCCTTACTAGCCATAGCCAGTTCATTCTAAGTCTCAGCCATGCCACATTACGCCGCTCAGGCCGCTGCACCGACAGCCAAAAGCGTAGAAAAACCATACTCTATCGCTCAGTCA
>MWDY01000239.1 GCA_002070755.1 Spirochaetes bacterium ADurb.Bin110
CATTGTATCATGGTTTCCATTGGTCTTGCTTCTGTCTATGATCGGAGGCCTCGCTCTGTTTTCCGCTATCTCAGCCCGAGGTGGAATCCATCCCGCAAGTGGAATTTTCGTTCTTGTGCTTGCTTTTGTAGGGCTAACATGGCTCGTCTTTGCAAAGAAGGAAAAGGAAGAAGCAAAAAACCTTATCCTCCATCTAGACTGGATGACACTCGTTTTTCTCGTTGGCATTTTCATCGTAGTGGGAGTATTAGCCGAATCGAGCCTTCTAAAACAGCTTGCAGAACAGCTAGCCCAATGGGTTAAGGGTGACGTCTTTTTGGCTTTCACGCTGATTATAGCCATATCTGTGCTTATTTCGGGATTTGTGGATAATGTGCCGTATATTGCGGCGATGCTTCCTGTGGCGAGCGCGCTTGCAGAGGCAATGCAGGTCCAGCCAGATCTGTTGATGTTTGGCCTTCTCATTGGTTCTTGCCTTGGCGGAAACCTGACACCCTTTGGCGCTTCCGCCAACATCGTTGCAGTAGGGCTTTCGGAAAAACACGGATCAAAGGTTAGTTTCTGGAACTGGGTCAAGCTTGCGGGTCCCTTTACTATCATAACGACTATCGCAGCATCGGCCTTTATTTGGCTCGTGTGGGCTTGAAGTATTTTATAGTATTTCATAGGGCCATAAGATTGGGTCAGACGCGCACAATAAGATCGGCTGATAGCTAAGATTTATGGGCAGGCGGCTATCGGTCAAGATTCAAAATGTGCCATTTGCTAGGATTCGAGGACAGCTTGACAATCTATCCATATCGCGATAGATAGTATTATGGCTAACGGAGGAAATCTTTATAGGTTCGAGGTTCGAACCAGGGGAGCCGGAAGCCCGCGCATAGAAGCATTAAAAGCGGATGTGCGCGCGCTAGGGATGGGGATACTGCGCAGTGCGCGAGACATCGCGCTCTACTTTGTGGAAGGTGATTTAGCGCCCGAGGAGCTTTGTCTTCTCGGGCGTTTTCTTTTATCCGATCCGGTGGAGGAGACATTTGTATGGCGAGAAGTGTCGCGAAATGCATTACATGGTCCAATCTCAAGTCCGGATTCGGTCTGGATCGTAGAGATTTGCCGAAAGCCCGGAGTTACGGATGCTGTCGCCAACGAGCTTGTCAGAGCAGCGCGGGAGACGGGTATTTTAGGTCTCAATAGGGCAGCGACAGGTATCCGCTGGGAGCTCGAGGCAGACTGGCTCGATGAAGCTACACTCTCAAAGCTGACCAGAGTGCTTCTAGCGAATTCGGTGATAGAGCGTTGGGAGTTTGGGGAAATCGAACCTGTTTTCCCAGAGGAACAGCCTTTTGTTCCAGAAGTCGAGTGCTACGATCTTAGAAACATGGATGACGATTCTCTGCTCTCGCTATCTTCCGAAAGGCGACTAGCACTCGATCTTGCCGAGATGAAGGCCATTCGAGCTTGGTCTATCGCAAAGGAACATAAGATTACCGATGTAGAGCTTGAAATGATCGCCCAGACATGGAGCGAGCATTGCGTGCACAAGACCTTCAAAGCCGATATCGAGGTAAGAAGCGATTCAAATTCAAGCGATGGAAATTCACCGTATCCAAGCATTATACATAGCATCTTCAACACCTATATCAAAAACACTACCGAAGAAATTGGAGCTCCGTGGGTAAAGTCCGCTTTTGTCGACAATGCCGGCATTGTGAGCTTCGATGACCAATGGGACATTTCATTCAAGGTGGAAACACACAACCATCCTTCCGCAATCGAGCCTTTTGGGGGCGCCAATACAGGAGTAGGAGGAGTTATTCGCGATATTATGGGTGTCTCAGCAAAGCCGATAGCGTCGACCGACATTCTTTGCTTTGGGCCTCCTGATATGGTGGAAAAAGACTTGCCTCAAGGGACGCTGCATCCACGCCATGTAGCGCGAGGCGTTGTTGCTGGTGTCGAGGATTATGGCAACAAGATGGGTATTCCCACTGTCAATGGAGCGGTTCATTTTCATCTTGGCTATGCGGCAAATCCGCTTGTGTACTGCGGCTGTGTGGGGCTTGCGCCTCGTGGCATACATCGAAATAGGCCAGAGCCAAGCGATCGTGTGATAGTTCTGGGAGGGCGAACAGGCCGAGATGGCATTCGCGGAGCCACTTTTTCTTCGATGAAGATGGATGGTTCTACTGGAGAAGTTGCCGGCGCGTCGGTACAGATAGGAGATCCTATTGTCCAAAAAAGAGCCTTAGATGTGCTTCTAGCGGCGCGCGATGCAGGACTATACGATGCGGTGACGGATTGTGGGGCAGGAGGGCTTTCTTCTGCGGTTGGAGAAATGGCACGAGAGCTCGGGGCGGAGATCGAGCTTTCTGGTCTTGGCACCAAATATCCCGGGCTCGCCCCCTGGGAGCTCTGGCTGTCCGAGGCTCAAGAACGTATGGTCTTAGCCATACCTCCTCGACATGTCAAGGCTTTTTCGGAGCTATGCAGTATTTTTGAATCCGAATTTTGGGATATTGGAGCATTTGGAAGCAATTCAGAGCTGAAAGTGAGGATGAAAGGCGAGCTCGTACTCGATCTGGACATGGTATTTTTGCATCAAGGCTTACCTAAAAAGCTGCTTGTGGCGGAGGAACCACTACAAAAATCGCTACAAGAACCATTACAAAAATCGCTCAAGACAAATGTGGTCGATCTCAAAGGCCAGTTTCTAAAACTGCTTGGCAGCCAGGAAGTTACCTCGCGCGAGAGAATAGTGCGCCGCTATGACCATGAAGTGCAAGGCAATAGCGTTATCAAGCCCTTCGTAGGTGCTTTCTGCGATTCGCCTTCGGATGCGGCGGTTCTAAAGCCTCGAGAAGCAGCCGGAGAATGGGGCATGGCGCTTTCCAATGGTTTTAGGTCGGACTATGGTGAACTCGATCCTTATCGGGGTGCATGGGCTGCAGTGGACGAAGCCATGCGGAACATAGTGGCAAGCGGGGGCGATCCGCGGCGGACCGCAATTCTCGATAATTTCTGTATGGGAGATCCTAATGATCCTGGAGTAATGTGGTCGCTTTTGGAGAGTGCGCGGGGCCTGAGAGAAGCGGCCTTGTCCTTTCATACTCCAATCATCTCTGGTAAAGATTCCTTCTACAACGAATACATGGGCGCTGACGGAAGCAGGCATGCCGTTCCGCCGTCGCTGCTTGTATCGGCATTGGCCTTTGTGCCCAAGGTTGAGCGGATAGTGACTACTTTTCTTAAGCAGCCAGGCGATTCGATCTGGCTTGTGGGAGATTTTAAGCCCGCTGCAATATGGGAAAACGAAGTGCCCGACATAAGCCCAAAAGCGCCGAAGGTCTATGGCGCCTTGTTCGACGCGATTCAAGAAGGGGAAGTGCTCGCTGCGCATGATCTCTCCGAAGGAGGCCTTGCTGTAGCTCTTGCGGAGATGTGCATTGGAGGAAGACTGGGCGCTCGGATCAGGCTGCCCGATATGAATAAAAAGAGGAATAATCCCATAAGCGAGACCATGGAACAAGATAATATTCTTGGAGCCTCATGGCTTACTCTCTTTGGTGAGACGATGGGTTGTCTTTTGGTCGAGGTAAGTGCCGGAAAAGAAGAGCAATTTGCGGCGCGATTCGCTATGAATTCTTCAAATGCGCGCCTAGAACAAGAGAATCTAGCTAAGAGGCTTGGCGAAGTATCGAAGGGACCTTCTCTTGAAATTGGGGATCCATTTCTTTTCTCGGTTTCCATGAAGGAAATGCTCGAAGCTTGGAAAGGCGCAAGCCAGGAGTTGCTTACATGAAAGCGATTATTCTCAAGGCTCCAGGCACCAATCGAGATTACGATGTGCAATCTGCCATAGAGCAAGCCGGAGGTCATGCTGATATCCTGCCTATTTCTCGTCTTCGTGGTGATGCAAGGCTTTTGCGCAACTATGGTATGCTCGTCATTCCGGGAGGCTTTTCTTATGGCGATGCGTTGGGGGCTGGAAGGCTGTTTGCTCTTGATCTTTCGTGCTTCTTTGCAGAAGAAGTAGGGCGCTTTATAGAATCTGGTAAGCCGGTACTAGGTATTTGCAATGGCTTTCAGGTATTGGTGAGAGCAGGAATACTGCCGGGAAAACAATTTGAACCCCATAGATTCACTCTTGCGCAGAATGAGAACGGGAGTTTCGATTGCAGATGGGTGCGCCTTATGGCGCCAGCTTCTAACTCTATTTGGACAAGAGGGATCGATTTCCTTTTCTGCCCGATAGCGCATGGCGAAGGGCGCTTCAGCGTAGACTCGGCTGAGGCCATTGAAAAGTTAGAGAAAAAAGGCTGTATCGCTCTCCAATATACAGATTCTTCGGGTGAGCTCGCCCATGGCAGTTTTCCTGAGAATCCCAATGGATCGATAAGAGATATTGCGGGTATCTGCAATCCAAAAGGCAATGTGCTAGGACTAATGCCTCATCCCGAGAATGCGGTTTTTGAGTGGCAGACTTTGGCTCTGGCTGGCCGCAAAGCGAGTGGCGCACGCAAGCTCTTTGAAAATGGATTGCGGTATGCGGCTTTGTGAGAAGGAGGCAGCATGGTTTCGGAGGATCTAGTAAGGCAACTTATGACAATTGCTTTTCGAGGTACAGGCAAAGCCGATGGAGAGGGTAAGGTCAGGGAATGGTGGGAACTGTTGGGCAATAAGAGGCTCATAGCAACCACGGACAGAATCTCTGCTTTTGACAGGGTGCTTGCAGCCGTGCCTTTTAAGGGGCAGATCCTAAATGAGCTTTCAGCCTTCTGGTTTAGAAGAACTGAGGATATCATCGCCAATCACTTGCTCTCTTTGCCCGATCCTAATTGTTCCGTGGTCGAGGAGACAAGACCGCTCCCGATCGAAGTCGTAGTTCGAGGTTACATAACCGGAGTCACTTCCACGGCTCTCTGGAGGCGATATGAGCTAGGCGAGCGAATAATCTATGGGCAGCGTTTTCCCGAAGGTATGCGCAAGAATGAGAAGCTTCCGCATCCAGTTATCACGCCCACAACAAAGGGTGGTCCTAGTGGCCACGATGAAAGGCTCGAACCTCGAGAAGTAGTAGAAAAAGGCTACTTAGATGCGGCCATATGGAATGATGTCCAAGATGCGGCTTTTGCGCTTTTTTCTAGGGGAACGGATTGTGCCAAGCGTGCTGGCCTTATCTTAGTGGATACCAAATATGAATTCGGCATTGCTCCTGACGGTTCGCTCATGCTAATCGATGAAGTCCACACACCTGATTCATCGCGCTTCTGGCTTGCTTCGAGCTATGAGGAACGATTCGAAGCGGGGCTCGAGCCAGAAAGCAGAGACAAGGAATTTGTACGCCTCTTCTATTCAGAATTAGGTTATCTAGGCGATGGAGACATACCCAATCTTCCTGCGTCGGTGTGGATTAGAACAAGCCTTTTGTACCAAGAATTATATGAAAAACTAACTGGCCTTGCCTTTGTGCCTTGCTCTTACCCCGCGGAAGAACGCATTATGCGAATCGTAAAAGAGTCAAAAGAAAAAGAGCGCAGCTCGGAGGATTAAGATGAATCGGAGCAGAGTCATCGTTTTTGCAGGATCGCCTGCAGACAAAGCACATTTCGAAGCGATCCAGAAGGCTCTCGAAGCATTCGGAATTCTGTGTCTAACTCGCATTGCATCTGCGCACAAGACCCCTAAAAGGCTTATAGACATGATCAAGAGCTACGATTCAGAAGGAATTCCCACTGTGTATATCACTGTTGCAGGCAGATCGAATGCGCTATCGGGCTTTGTCGATGCCGCAACTCAGTATCCTGTTCTAGCTTGTCCACCTCCTTCGGAGCAGTGGGCTACCTACGATATTTGGTCGAGCCTCCGCATGCCTTCTGGTATAGCTTCCGCTCTAATTCTCGATCCGATCAATGCAGCTCTCTGCGCTGCAAAGTTGCTCGCTCTCAAAGACGAATCATTGCGTGAAAACATTCGCCGATTCCAGCAGCAACAGATAGATCGACTTATCGAAGAAGATCGGCTCATAGAAAAGAGCGAAACAATCGAGAAAAAGAATATGCAAGAGAGGCCTCGTACATGATAAAACAGAAAGAGGCTAATGAGGCCTATGGCGCTAATGAAGCCTGCGGTGTTAAAGAAGCCTGTGGCGTTGTGGCGGTCGTAAGCGAGGAAGCGGCGAGATTGGCCTTTTTTGGTCTCTTCGCTCTTCAGCATCGTGGCCAGGAATCCGCAGGCATCGCCACTCTCGACGAAGGGAATGTTCATCTACACAAGGATGTGGGTCTCGTATCGCAGGTCTTCAGGGATCAGAACCTTTCAGGCCTTAAGGGGAATATCGCAATAGGCCACACTCGTTACTCAACAATGGGAAAGTCGAGCGCCCGCAATGCCCAGCCTCTCCTCATCGATACGCAATATGGACCTCTTGCATTAGGACACAACGGCAATATAGCCAATGCACCAGAGCTCAGGAATCAGCTGCTTGCAAGAGGGCTCGGTCTCATGACAGGCTCGGACAGCGAGCTTCTAGCCATGATGCTTGCAGGAACGCAAGGAGCGAATTGGACGGAAAGAATCCTAAGTGCAATGCAATTTTGGATAGGTGCGTATTCGCTTGTTCTCTTGACACAGGAAGGAGTCTTTGCCGTGAGAGACCCTTGGGGCTTTAGACCACTCGCCTGGGGTAAAATAGCTTCGGGTGGCTATGCTGTCGCTTCGGAGACTTCAGCTCTTAGAGTCATGGGTTGTTTGGAAATCGAGGAAATTCCACCAAACACAGTGCTCCATATTACCAAGGATGGAGTCGTAGAGCGCGCCCATGCTGATATCAAAGCTCAAATGGCCGCGTGCAGCTTCGAATATGTGTACTTTTCCAGGCCAGAT
>MWDY01000240.1 GCA_002070755.1 Spirochaetes bacterium ADurb.Bin110
CGAGCAATTTCTCATAGTGCTTTGCATCGCAATTATTGCTTCTGTTTTGCCTATTGTGACGCTTTTTATTGCGATGCAATATCTTGGTGCTAGCGATACCTCTATCATCAGCACAATTGAGCCAGTATTCACCAATATTCTTTCTATATTGATACTTGGAGAAAAGCTGACTATTCAGCGAATTTTAGGGGGTGTTTTTATTCTCGCGGGAGTCTTGATTCTCAATAGATGGGGTTATGCATCTCATAAGAAAGATTCCGCCGCTGATCTCAATGGGCCAAGTTCGCCTTTATCAAAGTCCCCAGGTACAGAGGAAGGGAAATCGTAATCCGGAGAGATAAGCAAACCATTTTTAAGACAGTATAAAAAAATCTCTTCATGATTCTCTCTATGATAGTTTGGAAAAAGCCATGGACCGGAGCGGGAAAAGAGTGTTCTTTCATATCGATCGAAGCATTTCCAAAGAGGCTCTAGCTTTCTAGAGATTACGCCTTTTTTTTCTTCAGATTGCATCTTAGAAAGAGCATAGATCGAAGTCATGCCTTTTATGCCCTCGATAAGCTCTTGCTCCATTACTAGGCCTGTCGATACCTTGCTTGCAATAATTCCAATCGAAAGAGCGCTAGGAATGGGTAGCACAATACAAATGGTATCTGGAAGCTTGTTATCCTTCCTTAAATATGAATCGAACAGAAATCTACAGCTGGTGAGACTTGGTGCTGGAGAGGCAAGTCCTTCCAGCCCTTGCAATGTTGTAAGCGCTTTTTGTTGTGAACCTAGAATCTTGATGTTTTGATATTCTGGCAAAAGTCCATGCAGCATTTTATCGATGCGATTAGTCCATATTCCTGGGGTGGCAGAAAAAAGGCCTCTGTCCATGGAACTTTTTGCGATTGAGGCAAGGCCACGCGGGCTATATCCTAGGAGCATTCTGCCATAGTCTGACCAAAGACTCAGAATTCTTGAACCATCGCGAGCGTACATTCGCCATCCACGCATCCGGCTTATTTCTGGTAGGTTCGAGAGAATGGAATCGAAAATGGGTCGCGAAATCCTTTCTTCATTATCTTTGTCATACATACTAGAGCATCCTCTCATTGTCGACTTCAATTCTTGATTTTTTCTAATTTTTTTGTGTATTTCGGGAAAAATTGTGCAGTTTTTCCAGTCTCGAACTTCACTATAACAAGAGGACCAGCACTCTGAGATAGTGTTACTTTTATCACAGTTCCATTGCCGTATTCATCATGATAGACAGACATACCTGGTGCCCATTCGGATTCTTTGGCTGATATATTGGATTGAGATGGAGCAACCATGGATGATGAGTGATACTGTGGAGAAACTGCTCTCATCTTATTTCTAGAATCAGCCCATAGCTTATAGAGAGATGGGTCGATCTCTGATAAAAATTGGCTTGGCATGGTTTCGAAGAGCTTTCCATGGATTCGGCGCCAACGACATGAAGTCATGTAAAGCTGGTTTTTTGCCCTTGTGACAGAAACATAAAAGAGGCGTCTTTGCTCTTCTATATCATCGCCCTCTTCATCATTTCGTGGGAAGAGTCCTTGTTCAAGTCCCGTGACTATCACTATAGGAAATTCGAGGCCTTTTGTGTTGTGCATGGTGATCAATGTTACTGCATCTTCATTGTTTTCATTTCTCTGTCGAGATTGATCGAGCATAACATCATCCAAGAAATCCAGAAGGCCTTCCTCTGAAAGCGGATGGTCTGAGGCTGCATTGACGAGTTCGTCTATGTTATCTTTCTTATGGGTGCCTGATATTCTATCCTTGTTGTCATAGAACTCGAGAAGGCCGCTTTTCTGAGCAAAATCTGAAATAAGCGATCCCAGATCGCCTGAATTTTCTTGATCAGTCATCTCTTTATGAAGTGAAGCCTTTGCCTCTTCTACGAGTCTGAGGAATTCTCTGAGCCCTTCGCTGCCCTTGCGAGGAATACTTGCAATTGTTTGGCGAGAAGCTTCTATCAGATCAACGCCATTATGCAACGCAAAAGATATAATCTTATCTAGAGATGTTGCACCAATACCCCTTGAAGGCTTATTAACGATGCGTTTGAAGGAAATCTCGTCTCTTGGATTTGCAAGAATGGCTAAAAATGCCAGCATATCTTTGATTTCCTCGCGTTCATAAAATCGGACAGCACCAACTATTCGATAAGGTATATCAAATTGTGGGAAAATGCGTTCAAAGCCTAGAGATTGAGCATTTGTTCGGTAGAGTATAGCGATATCTTTCCATTCGCCTCCACCTTTGACATACTGGCGTGCTGTATGAGCACAGAACTCGACCTCTTGATCCTGGTCATCAAGGAATGCAATTATTGGCCGGTTTCCTCCTGGTCTTGTAGCTAGAAGGTTCTTTCCGAGTCTGTTTTCGTTGTGCACTACTATGCTGTGGGCAAGATCCAATATAGCTTGATGCGATCTATAGTTGCGCTCAAGTCTGATTATCTTTGTATCTGGAAATACTTTAGGAAAATTTAAGATATTCTTGACTTCTGCACCTCGGAAACGATATATAGATTGGTCGTCATCTCCAACTACACAAAGCATTGTATCAGAACTAGCGAGCTGCTGCAGAAGTCTGAATTGAGCTATATTCGAATCCTGATATTCATCAACAAGGATTACTCTAAAGCGCTGGCGTGTACGATTTCGAATCGTCTCATCTTTTTCGAGGAGCAAGGCAGGTATCAAGATGAGGTCGCCAAAATCGACATTGCCTGTAGAACGTAGCCTATCTTCATAAGCTGAATAGATACGCCTGAATTCCGGATGTCTGCTTATAAAATCCAGATTTGGGGAATCAGGCGCTAAGCAATAATCCTTAGCCTTTGCGATTAGAAAAGCATAATCGCCACAATCGCGCTTAGTAAAAGCAGGGAATATCGAATGAACGAGTTCGGCGGAGTCATCTTCGTCATAGATGGTAAACTCGCTTCGCAGATCGAAGGCTTTGGCATTGCGCCGCATAAACCATGCTCCAAAGGAATGGAAAGTCCTTATGATCGCTCTTTCACATGATGACTCGATAGCCATTGCACGCTCGCGCATTTCATTTGCAGCCTTGTTCGTAAAAGTCACCGCAAGAATGGATTCAGGCAAGACTTTTCCTTGTTTGACTAGGTGCGCTATTTTGGTTGTGATAACTCGAGTCTTGCCAGTCCCTGCGCCCGCAAGAATGAGAAGACGGTTTCCCTCATAGCAAACTGCTTCGAGCTGTTCCGGATTTAGTCCTTCCAGATACTCAGGAATCTGTCCTAATTTCATGGTCTGGCAGTATACTCTAATTCTGCATTGAAATCGACACCATTGACAGATACGATTTGTGCCCTCGCCACTATGCCGGGTTTTAGAGACGCATTTATTATAGTTACACCATCTACATCAGGAGCCTGCATCCAACCGCGTCCGAAGCATAAGTCATCTTTATTAAAAGCCTCTTCTATGATGAAGCTATCCGTGACTCCTATAAAGCGCCGTAATCTATTGTCAGTTATCGCTATCTGTTCCTTTTCCAAAATTGCTTTTCTTTTCCTGGCAATGGATTTTGGAATGCGGTATTTCATGCTATAAGCAGGTGTATTCTCTTCAAGCGAATATGCAAACACACCGAGCCAATCGATATTTGCAGTTTTCTGGAAATCGAGCAGGGCTATAAAATCATCTTCAGTTTCTCCTGGAAATCCAACAAGAAAAGTGGAGCGAATCATCGACATTGGCAACTGGCTTCTTATTTTCGATATCAGATCTAGATATTCTTTAGCAGAACCATGGCGGTTCATTTTTTTAAGGATCGGAGTAGAAGCGTGCTGAAAAGGCAGGTCGAAATAAGGTGAAAAGCGAGAATCATGCGCTATGATCTGCAATATCTCAGAAGGAAAGTGGTCAGGGTGAATATAAAGAAGGCGTATTCGAAAATCTTCTTCTAGGTTCGATAAGGCTTGCATCAAGTCCAAAAGCATGCATCGACCGGATAAGTCCTTCCCATAGTTTCCAAGATCTTGGCCAATTAGGACAAGCTCAAACATGCCTTTAGCTATGAGATTCTTGGCTTCCAATACGACATCTTCGATATTCCTAGAGCGAAGCTCACCTCTAATCAGCGGAATTGCACAGTAACTACAGTAATTTGAACATCCTTCGGTGATCTTGATATGAGCCGTTCCTGGATAATCAAAAAAGATCATTCGCGGATAGTATGGGCTAGGCATTGCCTTACTATGGGCAGGCGCGAGCAGGATTCGTTCTCCTGATAAAATCTTGGTCACTGCCTCTGGGATTATGGAAAGATCCCCATTCCCCAGAATGCCATCCGCTTCTGGTAGGCTATTGAATAGTTCATCAGGATAGCGCTGCGAGAGGCAACCAATCGCGATAATTTTTTTCTCAGGCCATCTAGCCTTTGCTTCGAGTATTGCTCCTATTGATTCTTTTTTGGCATCCTCGATAAAACCACAAGTATTTATAATTATAGCATCGGCTTCATCTGGTGAGCTTAGGGTTAGAAAACCTGCGTCAGTGAGGCGCGAGCTGATTTCTTCACCATCGACTTGATTTTTCGCGCAGCCATGCTGATCCATGAAAAATGTAGGCATTTAGAATTTCCTCAAGATCTTGCACGATATCCATAGAATAAAGGATTATTGGGAGCAAGGGCTTTAATCCACCGGAGTTGCTATCATTACCCACCCGCCTTGAGAATTGGACCAAGACAGGCGTTGAACCGCGATTTCTCCAGGCCCTCCCATTACAAGTTCCGTGGACTTACCTGCTGATTGAAACACGTTCACTTTTACAGCTTGGGCGTTGGCCGTCCAAAAGGTTATAGTATTAGAAGCATTTACTGTTATGGATTCTCCCTTGCGGTAATATTTTTCAACCCATTCTTTTCTGTCAGCCTCGTAACGGAAAAAGACTGGCGCTATAAAACTCACATTTACATAAAAAGGATGAGGCCCACCAGTGCTTCTAAAAAGTACTGTTGAAGAAGCTTGTGCTTGGCCTGCTCCGCCTGCTTGGCTTTGCATCAAATCTTGGGAAAGTGAGGTTTTTTCTGCTGTGGACGGCACAATGATATCCAAAGAGCTTTCGGCGTTAGAAAGCGCTTCTTCTACATCGAAATTAACCATGGCTCCATTCTGAGATTTACTCGGGTCATAATCGCTCACTGCAATAATGAGCCGTTCCCTATCAGCAGAAGGGTTAATTACCGATTTTTCATTCAATCCTACTGCTAATGTTCCAAATGGAGTGTTGAATAAGACCTTATCTTTGATTGATTCGAGGGTTATAGAGATAACATCTCCGCTAAGAGGAATATAGACCTTGTCTTGTGGATAAAGGCGTTGCTCGAAAGGCAAACCTTCAGCGCGATACTCAGCTGGAACTCGAGCAGAGCTAGGAGATATTCTGAGTCTCGGTATGATGCTGACAGCAGCGACGGTTAGCACTATAGCAACAAAAACAAGAGGCAATACTCTGCCTAATTGAATATTGACAGTACTGGCTTTTTCCCCTTTCTGAAAATTGACAGAGCCAGATTTTTCTGAAGTCCTATCCTCTAGTATGGTAGGATTTGGCTCTGTTTTAGTAGTTTCTGATTTTTGTCTTTTAGTGCTTTTCCCTATTGGATTCCTCTGCAGAGGGGAAGGCTCTGCATTCTCTTTAGCAGATTTTTCGACTTCGGATAAAAGAGGAATTTTCTGAGTCAGAGCTTCTTCTTTTTTGTTATCTTCAACAGACGAAGCTGGCTCAATGCTTTCTGATTTTTCGGTCTTAGATTGTCTTGTGCTCTCATCCGATCGATAAAGCTCGACCATTGCTGATGCATCGAGACCAATGAACTCGGCATAGTTTCTTATAAAGCCAAGAGTATAAACTTCACCAGGGAAGCCACTAAAATCATCACTCTCGATTCCCTGCAAAAAGCGCTTGCTGATATTGGTCTCGTCGGCTGCTTGCTCTAGCGTCAACCCTTTCCCAAGGCGAGCTTCGCGGAATATGTCACCGATCTTTCCCATCACCTCTCCCTGCGTCTTTGGCTTCTCTCATTGAAACAGAAAATTACTATAAACATTTGCACTCGCAGGCGCATTATAGACAAATCTATTGTCGCTGATGCCTCGATTCAATTGTATATTCTTAAAATCGAAGGTAATCTTATCATTCGAGACGGTCCAGCCCTCCAATCTCCTAATGAGCATAGTATCAGCGTTTACCGAAATTCGTATGTTTTTATATCCCTCAGATACGCTTTTTCTGGACAGCATGAGCCGATAAACCAGCTCATTCGAGCCCGGATCAAGTGGCTCGGGGTTAGGGCTTTGCTCCCATCCTATGGTATAATTTCGCCGAAGCAGCGAAAGGCCTTCTTTTGAAGCGAGAGTCGCCGCGCCTACGGAAATGCCTTGATCGGTTGAATCTTGACGAAGCACAGCCCTATATTGCGGAAGATAGACAAGGAGCGTCTTGCCGTCGAATACAATAACCTGATCTGCGGGCTGAGTAAAATCGATGCGCAATAGGGAAGGCGATTTGAAGAGCAAAGTCCCAGTCATTGGCTGATGTCCAGCGGTTATCTGCACATCCGCCTGATAATCGCTAACCAATGCATACTTATCGGCTAATTGTGAAAAGAATTGGTCTGCGGTTAGCAATGTCTGGGCACTCAAAGCCCCTGCTCCAAGGAAGCAAGCGATAATGGAGGCAATTATGGCAATATATTTCCTTTTCACGAGCGTTGCTCCAACTGTAGAGTTATAAATGGAGTATCTGTAATGGAAGGAGGGCCAAAATACTGGATACTTCCAGGAATCCGGTAGTCTGATAAAAGAGCCCACTTATCTCGCATTGCTGCAAATGCCTTAAATGGCTTTCCCTCCAGCTCCACCATTGCTTTTTTAATTACAGGTTTTTCTTCTCCATGCCTATGCTCGATGTTCATCAATGAAACAATAGGAATTCCTCCAGGTAACCAATCCTTCGGAGCAGCTGCAAGATTTCTTATTGCTGCAATATAGCCGGTCAATCCATGCAGAATGAGGAGACATGCATCATATCCTAGCGAATAGCAGTAATCGGCATCGAAATTGGTGGGGAAAGCGCATCGGCCTTCGTAACCGAAGAAATGCGTCTGGTAATCGAATTTTGCCTTGTATGCTCCGATAGCTGTCATTTCTTGAAGCCTGCAAGAAGTCATTTCACCGAGGAGTTTTTCTGTTTCGATTCTGGAGACCTGTACATTTCCGTGAGGATCTCTGTCCCAGCATAGTTGCGTCTGAATAGATTCCGGAAGGCTAGAAAAAAGCGAAGCACACTCTGAAGGCAAACGCGATAGAATGTAGGATCTCTGTGCTTCTCCTCGAGATAAGGATTCATATTCCGCTTCTGATGTCGCGATAATGTCGTTGATTTGAGCTATCAGTTTCTTTATCTCCGGAATGAATTCTATAAGTCCTTCTGGCACGATAACGACGCCAAAATTTTCGCCTTTTGCGGCGCGCGCAGCTATTGTATTAGCTATAATATCAACAACTTGAGACAGACTCATTTGCTTTTCTTCAATTTCTTCGGAGATGAGAGCCACATTTGGTCTTGTTTGAAATGCACATTCCAGAGTGATATGCGAGGCCGATCGTCCCATCAGTTTGATAAAATGCCAATATTTGCGACCTGATGAAGCATCTTTGCAGATGTTGCCAATCAATTCAGAGTATACCCTGGTTGCGGTGTCAAATCCAAAAGAAGTCTCAATCCATTCATTTTTGAGGTCTCCATCGATAGTCTTGGGGACACCGACTACAGTGATAGGCGCTCTCTTTTGGAAAAAATACTCTGAAAGAAGTGCAGCATTCGTATTGGAATCGTCTCCTCCTATTATTACAAGTGCGTCTAGGTTCAGCTTTTTTGCGTTTTCTAGGGATTGCTCGAACTGATCGGGGGTTTCGATCTTGGTTCTTCCAGTACCGATAATATCGAATCCGCCTGTATTCCTATACTGGTCAACAATCTCAGAGCT
>MWDY01000241.1 GCA_002070755.1 Spirochaetes bacterium ADurb.Bin110
TCGATCCTAATCTGGGACTTGGTTGTGGAAATCCAGTGGCTCTTTCAACCATAAAAGAAGGCGATGGAGTCCTAAATTTAGAAAGTGGTGCCGGTTTTGATGCTTTTCTTGCTGCCAAAAAAGTTGGCCATAGTTGAGTGCACGTTATACGGACGCTTTCTTCCCGAGTAGGAGATATACAAAGCAATATACGAGAAGAAAGAAAGATGACCACAAATGAGGAAAAGGAACTTAGGCAGTCTATAGAAAACGGTGAATGGACTACTGTCCCCAACTTCGACGAGATTAAGCAGAATCTTACGAAAGCAGCCGCTGAAACTGCAATGAAGGACTTTAGGATCAATGTCCGTATCTCTAAACGTGATGTTGAAGCATTAAAAACTAAAGCACTTGAGGATGGTATTCCTTACCAGACGCTGGTGACGAGCATTCTCCACAAGTATGTAACGGGAAGACTCAAGGAGCCTGCAACAGATAAGGAATAACATCGATAGTCTACAATCGAGTTAGCCATTTGGAAATTGAAAAAGGTCAATAGATGAAAGACGATGAAATGAAGCGAATTGTTAAAACAAAGTATTCAAGAATTGCAAAAAGTGGTTGAAAAAGGAACTCTGCTAGTGAGATTTCTTGATAAGATCCAACATGTGCCCTCAAGGAGCTATGAATCTTCGCAGGCGCTCGATCTGCTCGGCCACACGAGCTGGCGCAGGCCCGCCTATTTGGGATCGGCGTGCAACACAGGCAACAGGGTCAAGATATTCCGTAAGCTCCCTTGCATCGATCGCGGCCTTCTCAAAGGAATCATGGACTGCAAGATCAGCCTGCACAATTTCGCGCAGGCTCTTTTTTTCATGCGTGCAGTGTTCCACAAGCTGCTTAGCCGCCTGATAGGCAGTACGGAAAGGAATTCCTTTCTTTACTAGAAATTCGGCGACATCTGTCGCTTCGATATAGCCTTCATCGAGCGCGGCGCGCATTGCAGCGATATTTGGCTCAATGCTTTGAACAAGGACCGCAAAGGCTTTGAGCGACCCCTCTATCGTATCTTCGATATCGAAAAAAAGCGATTTGTCCTCCTGGAGATCGCGATCGTAGGCGTAGGGCAGCCCCTTTTCCATGGTGAGCAGGGCCTGAAGGCCGCCGAACACTCTGCCTACCTTGCCTCGAATGAGCTCTGCAGCATCTGGATTGCGCTTTTGCGGCATTATGCTCGAACCTGTGCTTGCACAAGGCGAAATTGTAATGAACCCATACTCCGAAGAAGCCCATAGACACATGTCTTCACAGAAGCGCGAAAGATGCATCATGAGTGTCGCTGCGGCTGCTGCATACTCTATGGCAGCATCGCGGTCAGCAACGGCGTCCATTGTGTTCATACTCGTTCTGGCAAATCCTAAGAGGCTCGCAGTGCGCGCTCGGTCGATAGGCAATCCGCTCCCTGCGAGCGCTCCAGCACCGAGCGGGCTTTCATCTGCTCGCAGGCCTGCATCGTGGAAGCGAAGCGCATCGCGTTCGAGCGCTGCGCACCATGCAACGAGGTGGTGCGCCAGCGTGATAGGTTGGGCTCGCTGGAGGTGGGTGTAGCCTGGCATGAGAGTTTCTGTATGCTCTTGGGCTAGATCGAGGCAGGCACCTATCGCCCCTTTTACAAGATTTTCGGTCCGATGGCAGGCATTCCGCACATGGAGTTTGAAGGCAACCGCGACCTGGTCGTTACGACTTCTGCCCGCATGGATGGCCTTGCCGACATCGCCGAGCCTGCTCGTCAGTTCTTCTTCCAAAAAACTATGCACATCCTCCGCGCGCGGATCCACTACTAAAGAGCCTGCCTCGAGCTCTTTGCGTATCTTTGCCAATTCGTCTACGAGCAAGCTTGCATCCTGAGGCGCAAGGATACTCTGCTCTCCGAGCATGATAACATGTGCCTGCGAACATTCTATATCTTCGAATACGAGGCGCGCATCTGCTGCAATACTAGAAAGAAACTGTTCGATTATTGGATCGAGCTCTTTGGCTTTACTAGCTTCCCAGAGTTTTCCCATGAGATATCAGTCTCCTGCATGGGCAGTATAGCCCGAGTTCCCTGGTTTGACGACATCGGGAGCTACAGCAATGCCATACTTCTTGATTCGCTCATTGAGTCGTGCCCTGACTTTTGTTGGCAAACCGAAGAGATTGATGAAGCCTGTCGAATCATTGTGAGAGAACAAAGGCCCTGTGGTAAAGCTAGCAAGACTTGCATCATAAAGCGAATAGGGAGATTTTGAGCCGGCAAAAATCATATTTCCCTTATATAGCTTGAGCATAACCTGGCCAGCGACTACATTCTGGGTCGAATCGATAAAAGCCCGCAGAGCGGTACAAAGAGGACTGAACCACTCTCCTTCATAGAGGATCTCTGCAAAACGCTGGGCCACTGTCATCTTGAATGAGAGTGTCTTTTTGTCGAGACAAAGCTGCTCTAATCTGTCGTGTGCTTCCATTATTATAGTGCCACCAGGAGTTTCATAGACCCCACGTGACTTCATCCCGACCACGCGATTCTCTACCATATCGGCAATGCCAATGCCATTTGCTCCTCCGATTTTGTTTAGCTTGTGCACTATCGAAACCGGATCGAGTTTCTCGCCATTTATCGAAACAGGAGCACCATGCTCGAATGCTAGGGTCACATATTCAGGCTTGTCTGGAGCTTTTTCTGGAGTAACACACATCTTGAGCATGCCTTCGAAATGGGGCTCATTCGAAGGGTCTTCCAGATCGAGGCCTTCATGGCTGATATGCCAGAGATTGTCATCGCGGCTATAGGAATCGGACTTCTTCATCGGCACGGGAATTCCATGAGCTTCGAGGTAGGCTATTTCCTCTTCTCTACTCTGAATATCCCAGATACGCCATGGAGCGATCACTTCCATTTCAGGAGCAAATGCCTTTACTCCCAATTCGAAGCGAACCTGATCGTTGCCCTTCCCGGTGCATCCATGAGCAATTGCATCGGCGCCCTCTGCAAGAGCAGTTTCCGTAAGACCTTTGGCAAGGAGCGGACGCGCTGCGCTCGTACCAAGCAAATATTTTTTTTCGTATGGAGTACCTGCTTTTACAAGAGCCCATAAGTATTCTTTGACAAATTCTTCTTTCTGATCGAGCTTGATAAACTTCGATGCTCCCGAAGCAAGGGCTCTAGCGCCAATCGCGTCGAAATCAACTTCTTGACCGACATCGCCGCAAACCGCGATCACGTCGCAGTCATAATGCTCCTTGAGCCAGGGTACTATGACCGTTGTATCCAGTCCGCCAGAATAGGCAAGCACAATTTTCTTTTTCATAAGTCTATTTCTCCCTTGAATAAATATGTAATTTAAAACTATTGTATCAAGACCTTAGGCCTTATCTCCCGAGGGCGTATTTATCCATATATTAGCTAGCTTTGAACAAAGTCAAGAAAGCACAACGTGAATAAGTTCATTTTCTTGAAGATATTATAGGTCGACATAATACTTTATGCAATATGTTCTGCATGAATATGTAAACTCTTTTGAACGATACTAAATATACCTTATTCTTAAATAAATAAACATTGACAGAATTATAATTGGGAGCGAAAATTGCGCTCAGGAGGTTCATATGATCTATCGTAAATTTTTGCTTTCTGTTGTAGCACTTCTTATTGCAATCCTACCAGTTACTGCATTTACTCCTAAAAAAGAGTATACGATGCAAGTAAATGTAACCCAAGTTGTGGATTGGGGTGCTGGCGCACAGAAATTCGCTGATCTGGTTGCCCAGAAGACAAACGGAGTCATCAATATAAAGCCATATTGGAGTTCGTCGCTTCTTGCTGGTAAGCAGACCAACTGGTATCAAGCAGTAGCGGATGGAGCTATCGACTTCGCTACCGAATCGACGATGAACGCCAGCAATGTAATTCGTCCTTTCAATCTCTTCAGCCTACCATTCTTCATCAATACTTACGATAATGTCGACAAGATCGAAAATGGCAAAGCCGGTGCTCGCATCATAGCAGAAATGGAAAAAGGCGGAGTCAAGTTCCTTGCATGGGGAGAAAACGGCTTCCGACAAATCACCAATTCCAAACGCGAAATAAAAACCCCAAAAGATGTTGAGGGGCTTAAAATCCGCGTTGTTGGATCGCCGATAATGATCGATATCTTCAAGCAACTAGGTGCAGATCCAATCAATATGAACTGGGGAGATGCGGTAACAGCTTTCCAGCAAGGTGTCGTCGATGGCCAGGAGAATCCAAAAGGTGTATTAATTGGCAATAAGATATGGGAATACCATAAATATATGACCCTTTGGAATTATCTGATCGATCCGCTGGTCTTCTGCGTAAATTCACAAGTATGGAAGTCTTTCCCACCCGATATTCAGGCGCAGATACAAGAAGCAGCTCTAGAAGCCGGAGAGTGGGAAAAAGCGCTTGCTAGATGCTATCTCGATGGAGACAAATCACTCAAGATTTTCAAAGAAAAATTCAAAGATCCCAGGGATCCAGAGAATCTATTTGTTGTAGCTCCTGCCAAGGGAATGAAGATTACCATTCTCACGGCTGAAGAGATAGCAGCGTTCAAAGAAAAAACGAAACCTGTATACGACAAGTGGGTACCCACAATCGGCGAAGATATCTATAAACTTGCACTCGAAGACATGAAATAACAAGCCTTACGCCGCAACCTGCAGGTACCGTACAGTACCTTCTATTCTTGGCCGGCCCCTAAGGCCGGCTTTTTCTCTAAGGAGAACCATAATGAAGAAGAATAGGATACGTATCGATGAACTTATGAGTGCTATTTTTCTAGCAATAATGGCGATCATAGCTTTCGTCAATGTGATCAACCGATATTTCTTTCACAGAGGTTTTGCGTTTACAGAGGAAATCACTGTCAATTTATTTGTATGGATCACCCTCTTAGGAATCGCAATTGCCTTTCGACGTGGCGCTAATCTTAAGATGACAAACCTATTCGATAAGTTCTCGCCCAATCTAAAGCGAGTGGCATTGATAATATCTGCATTCCTCGGGGTCATGATATTCTGTTTTCTTATCTATAATTCCGCGCAAGAAATCTATAAGAATATGACTTTCTATCATGCATTTTCAGAAGCTCTTGGTATTCCAACATGGATATATAGCCTTGGTACACCTATATTTTCGCTATTCGTCATTAAAGAAATCATCGCAAGTGCCATCAAAGAAATAAAAGCCCTTAAGACCTCTCTTCCTTCAGGCAATTCAGAAAATCCCAAGAAGGAGGCTCAATAATGGCGGCGCTTTTGGTATTCGGAGTTTTTATCCTCCTCATTATTATAGGGGTTCCGATTGCTACATCGCTTGGTACCGCGGCAATCGGTGCAATAATGAATTATGATCTTGGAATGTCCATGATATCGAGAAATTTCGAGGCCAATATCGCCAAATTCCCCCTCGTCGCAATCCCGTTTTTCATACTTGCCGGGGTGCTCATGGACAAGTCGAAAATAGTCGATGGCATTGCGCGCTTTTTGATATTGCTCACTGGAAAGAGCCGTGGCGGATTGGCAATAGCCGCAGTGATAGCTTGCATTTTCTGGGGAGCTGTCTCGGGCTCAGGTCCAGCGACTGCCGCTGCACTTGGGCTTGTATTCATAACTCCCATGATAAAGCAGGGCTACAATAAATATTTCGCAGCAACTACCATTGCTGCTGGCGCGGGGCTTTCGATCATCATACCTCCTTCGATTTCCTTCATAGTCTATGGCCAAATAACCAGTGTATCTGTTGGAGCTTTATTCTTGGGCGGTATTATCCCAGGGGTATTAGTGGGAGTTTTCCTTATAGGAGTAGTCTATATTATATCGAGAAAAAATAATTATCGGGGAGCGGAAAAATCTGGCACTCCAAAGGAGATATTAAAAGCCTTTGTCGATTCGCTTTGGGCGCTTTTTGCTCCTGTCATAATTCTCGGTTCGATATATTTGGGAATTGCTACACCTACGGAAGCAGCCATCATGGGAGTATTCTATGCCCTATTTGTTGGAATATTCATCTATCATACCTTGACAATCGATGTGATTTATCAGGCTCTTGTAGATACGGTGGTTTCCTCTGCAGTGGTCATGTTCGTGGTCTCGATGGCCGGCATATTCTCTTGGGCGGCAGCCACACTAGGCGTCATCGATGCAGCTGCCAATCTCATTTCGAGCATAACAACAAATCAGCTCGTTTTCATGTTCCTCACAATGATTGTCATGCTCATTGCTGGAATGTTCCTCGATGCAATCTCGATAACCAACGTATTTATGCCTATGATAATGCCCGCTTTGCTTGCGCTCCACATCGATCCGCTCTATTTTGGAATTTGCCTCACAGTCTCGCTTGCCATCGGTCAGATTACACCGCCGGTTGCAGTGAATTTGTACGTCACTGCTAATCTCATCCATAGCAACATCAACAATGAGATGGTTAAATTCGTGCTCCCCATGGTGTATGCATCTGTTCTTGCTCTTATTCTTATTGTATTGATACCACAGCTTTCTCTATTCATTCCCGTTATCTCGAAATTATACATACCATGAGCATAAGGAGGTGCTCGATGTCAGAGACGAAAAATCCCTTTCCTAATCGCTTTGATTCTTTGCTAGTCGAAGAAAAGATAAAGATGCTCGAGACAATGATTCGCATAAGAACATTCGAGACTCATGTAGAAGAGCTTTTCATGAACAAAAAAATCTTCGGCTTTGTTCATCTCTATATAGGAGAAGAAGCTATAGCAACAGGAGTGATGGCAAACCTACGCACCGACGACTACATCACCTCGACGCACCGCGGACATGGACATGCCATTGCAAAAGGTGCGAATACCAGTAGGATGATGGCTGAATTATTCGGTAGAAAAACCGGCTACTGCAAAGGCAAGGGTGGCTCAATGCATATTGCCGATTTCTCTATCGGCATGCTTGGAGCAAATGGT
>MWDY01000242.1 GCA_002070755.1 Spirochaetes bacterium ADurb.Bin110
CGCGGGCCAATCTATACGATTTTTCAACAATTGCTTTACATGGTCACATTTACCCTTGTCGACATAGACAGAGAAACAACCGGAGAGCCACGAGTTCATTATCTAATAAAACGAGCTATAGGAGTTGGAGGAGATACGCTTCGTGTAAGAAATGGTGAAGTATCAATAAAGCCTATTGGCTCCTCGGAATTCTTAGATGAGCGGATGTTGATGGAAGGTCTTGGATTGCCTGTAAAGATGCAAAGATTAGTAAATTCAAGCGAGTATTCAGAGATAGACAATGTAGGCATAGCTTCGGCTTATGCTGAGCTTGATCTTCCTCTTCCTTCTCGAGTAGGGATGCCATCTGTGCAAAATGCAAATAAGGACGCTTTTCAATATGACATGATTCGTGTTACCACTTTGCGAGATGCCGATCCTTCCAATTCCCGAAACGCTCAGCTTGCGCAGCGCTATAAGAATGGATGGTTTATAGCGGATTCGAGGATCTTCCCTATGGGCGACAACCGAGACAATTCGCGCGATGCAAGATATTTTGGACCAATCGCCGAAAAAAAAGTGCTAGGACATGCCTTGTTTATTTACTTCCCATTTAGCCGAATTGGCAGCATCCATTGAGAGTGACGCTGTATGTTCGCCAAGCGCCCCATACGATATGCAGAGAAAATAGAACGGAAAAAGGCTCGAAACAGAATACTTATATACATAGCTGTTTTTATCATCTTGTGCATTATCATAAGGACCTTTGTATTTCAGACTTGGAAGGTTCGTGGGGACCTTATGAAACCAACGCTAAGAGATGGCGATATAGTTATAGTTGTACCATGTCTGCTTTTTGCGGAAGAAAAACTCGTCAGTATAGCCGGCTTGCTAAAAAAAGGTGATGTCGTCCTTGTGGGAGATGGGTCGGAATTCATACTACCCTCTATAACAATGATCAAAGATTCAGTATTGAGATTTATTACTCTGCAGAAATATTCGTTTTTAGCAAGCGAATTTGGCAAAACCTTCAGTCTTCCAGCAGTAATGAGAATTCAGGATATCCAGCAGGAGAAGAATAATCTCGAGACATGGACAGTCTTCAAGCTTGCCGCAGACTCTCAGAGCGATAATTTCCGTATGACAGGAAGTCAAATTGTCTTACCTTCTCGAATCAAAGGCAGAGTGGTCTTGAGGATATGGCCATTAGCTCGAATAGGAAAGGTACAATGAAGCCAATGGCTTTGCATGTCTCCGAACATAAGGGAAGAACATTTTTAAATATCGATCCATTCGAAATACATTCGCTTTATGTTCATATTCCATTCTGCATGGATAGATGCTCTTATTGCGATTTTTTCTCCGTGCTGTTCGCAAATAATTCGCACATTCGTTCATTAGACTATGAAATTTCCTATGTGCAAGCAATACTTACAAATTTTCAAAATTGGTCAAGGCTTTTTCGTGCAGGACCTTTTTCGACAATCTACCTTGGCGGAGGAACACCATCAGTACTCGATAGGCAAGCGCTCAAAAAACTGATAGACAGTCTAGAACCATACGCAGACAGATATTGCGAGTGGACGATCGAAGCTAATCCCGAAAGTCTTGACAAGGTCTTACTCGATATGCTCGCCTGCACGAAAGTCAATCGGATTTCTCTAGGAATTCAGACTCTTTCAGAAGAAGAATGGCCTATTCTACGAAGAGTAGGATCTATCGATGATGCGATACAAGCCATAGAACTTCTATGCGAGTATCCATTCGAAGTATCTGTGGATCTACTACTAGGTATTCCTTATACTCCTCATAAAGGCGATAAAAGGCGCAAAGGCAAAAGCTATATATTGCATTCACTCGAATACCTTGTAAGTCGAGTTTCGCACATTTCAATATATGACCTCACGCTGGAGAAAGGAACTTTGATTGAAAGCCAAGTTGCTTCTGGGGAATTCGCCATGCTTGATGAAGATGAATTGGCAGAAGAGCGGGCTAAGATTGATATTTATCTAGAAAGCCAAGGTTTCCATCGATATGAAGTTTCGAACTATGCCAAATTAGGTCATGAATGCAGGCACAATGCTGCATATTGGAAGATGGAGCCATATCTTGGGGTAGGGTGTGGAGGAGTGAGCACAATCCAATATCCTGCTTGCGAAAATAGCCAAGAGTTAGGCACTATTCTCAGAATCATGGAGACAAAAGACATAAACTCATATATCCAATCGCCAACGGAGATTCCTAAAGACATTGAGATAATCGATAGAAAGACAGCCCTGTTCGAATTCTTGATGATGGGTTTCAGAACATCGCGAGGGATTGATAAAAAAAGAATAGCCTCGCTTTTTGGAATGAATCTCGAGGAATTTATACCTTTTACTCTCAAGCGATGGAATAGCGAAATAATCCGGAGTGGAGATCTTATTGCTCTTAAGCCAAACAATTTTGATATACTGAATCGATTTCTAGTTGAATGCCTTGAAGAACTCGGTTGATGAGGTTGTATATGGCAATTTTCCAGTTTGTAGTGGTTTCGTCGATTCTGCACGAAGAACCACAAAAAATGAGACTGCTTAGTATTTTTGAGGATAATCTTCAAAGAGCTGGAGGCGAATTGCTGAGTCTTGGATCTACTTTGATCAACCCAAGAAATTCTGCACTACCGCTTTTCATTCTCGTTCTCACAGGCGGAACTGAGTCTGAAGCCATGAGATTGATTTCCAAAGAAAGAATGCTAGAGCTCAAAATGCCCATTGTTTTATTGGCCCACTCATCGCAAAATTCTCTGCCTGCTTCTCTTGAGATTCTTGCAAAGGTCAAACAAGATGGCGGGAAGGGATTGATTCTTCAAGCCGATGCCTCAGGTGCATTCGATGCTGAAGAGCTAGAGGATATAATTGCCGTTTGTCAGAGCAAAATCGCAATGAGAAACTGCAGAATTGGTGTAGTGGGTAAGCCCTCGGACTGGCTCATCGCCTCAAGTCAGGATTCGCTTGCGGCTCTAAACTCATGGGGTGTTAAGCTTATCGACATTCCTCTGGAAGAGCTTCTGCGGAATATCGGAGAGATACGTTCCAATTCCTTGGAAGCTCTCATTATTGAGGATTTGCAAGAAAAAGCAGAATTCTTTGCTGAATCAAGCGATACAGACTTGATGAAGTCGATGGAGATATTGCAGGCTCTAAGAATCCTTGTGGATCGATATAGGCTTTCCTCACTTACTTTACGCTGTTTCGATCTCGTTCTAAAAGATAAGAGCACAGGTTGCCTTGCTCTATCTCAACTTTCAGATGAGGGAATCGATGCGGGTTGCGAAGGGGACATTCCTTCAATTATCGGTCTAAGCTGGATTCATTCTTTGACAGGACAAATTGGCTGGATGGCCAACCCTTCTAATATAATTGCTAAGAAAGAGGATGATTTAGCCGAAATGCTGATAGCGCACTGTACGGCACCACGCTCAATTCTATCCAAATATGCGCTACGCAGCCATTTTGAATCAGGGCTTGGAGTTGCAATCGCAGGAATCTTTCCCAAAGAAGAAGTAACTCTTTTCAGGATAGGGGGCAAGTACCTTGAGAAGCTCTGGTATTCTCCTGCTCAAGTTATAGCAAGTCCGCGCAGCGAAGGATTGTGCAGAACACAGGTTTTGCTAAATCTTCCCAATAAAAAAGCTCAAGAGCTGCTTACAAACCCTCTTGGTAATCATATTGTAATGGTAAGAGGAAATTGGACCAATAGAATTTCGATTTTTGAGCAACTCTAGGCTTTTCGCGATTATCTAAACAAAGAAGTCATAGTTCGGTCGGATGCGCTCGGCAAAGCCTTCCTGGAAAGATATATTGGCGCTTTTTTCCGTACCAATAGTGCTTGGCGGGCCATGCCCAGGGAGAACAAGCGTACTCTCTGGAAGACAAAATAGTTTTTGTTTGATGCGAGCTATAAGCGCATTTGTATTGAAGACACTGTTCGTTTTTCCAATCATGCCTGCATGGAGTACATCGCCGGTAAAAAGAAAATTTCCTTCCATGAGATAGACAATTGAATCCTGAGAATGGCCGGGCACCGCTATTGCGGCAATTTCGAAGCCTGCTTCGCTAAAAACATCTCCATCTTTCAACTTTCTACATTGAAATCCAAGCAATTTCGCATTGGAAGCATGGATTGTGGGGCTATAGATCTTCATGATTGTAGATAGCCCCTTTACATGATGAATATGGTTATGGGTTATGAGTATTCCGCAGAGATCGAGTTTGTTTTGTTCGATTCTTTCGATCATTGTCGGAGTGAGCTCTGCAGGATCGACTATTATAGCCTTCTTTAACGATTCATTGACGATTATGTATATATTCGAAAATCCATAGACTGAATAATGATGGTAGATCTTCATAGATAAAGATGCTCCAGATCTCGGACGGCTTCTGCAATATTCGATCTTGAGAAGCTGACTTTCTGCTCTTTGGAAGGAATATAGAAGGCTCTCTTAAAATCGCAATTGTCAATATTTACAGTATTCATATCGCACATTATGAAACGAGAGTTATATAGATTAGAGCCTGCAAAGGTACAATCGACAATTGCAGAGCCATTGAAGCTCGATTGGATAAGCTCGGAGTTTTCAAAGCTGCAGTCCATAAAAGAACAATTCCCAAAAGAACAAAAATCGACATCGGCACCGGACAGATCACAAGAAAAGAAGCTTGAACTATCAAAGAAGCATAGGTGGAAAGAAGCCCCAGTAAACAATGAATGTTGAATTCTTGCATTTCTAAAAGAGCAACCAACGAAACGATAGCGA
>MWDY01000243.1 GCA_002070755.1 Spirochaetes bacterium ADurb.Bin110
ACCAGCTATAACGCCGTTTACATAGCCTGTTTCTTCGCTTTGGGGCATGTAGGTAAAGACATTTTTTGGGCCAATCTCCCCTGATGTTCCAAATGCAAAGGTCGTCCTTGGAAATTCCTCTGCCATTTCGAGGATAACGTTATTATACTGAGCTCCATGTCCTATGATGATATCGAAGCCTTTGGCCACATACTGGCGAGCTGCAGAGCCCGCATCGACGGGCTTCATCTTCTCGCTGTAGTTGTATTCGATTAGAGATGGACCATATTTCTTCTGTACCGCGGTGATAGCATCGTGCATAGATTGGCACCAGCCCTTGTCATCCACTGTTGATTCGACGATCAGCGCTATCTTGACTTTCGATTTTGGCGCCGCAAAGCTAGCTGGCACTAGAATGAGCAGGATCAATCCAAAAACATAGAATCTCTTCATCGTAAGCCTCCTCTTCTTCAAAATTCAAAAACTACAAAAGCCAAAAAATGGCTTCAAATTATTATACATGGTAATTGGCCATCACAAAAGAGACAGCCATTCCCGCATTGATTCGGAGCACCTTCATGTATAGTCCATCTTGCCCATGTTTATGCCCCGATATAGAATAGGCGCAATATGCAATTCGAACAGCGAACGGTCACTTGTGGCGAGCTTCGCGCCGCACACATAGGAAAAACTGTAGTGCTCAATGGATGGGTGCATCGCAAGCGCGATCATGGCGGCATTACATTCATCAACATTCGCGATCGCTATGGAATCACGCAGGTGGTGGTAGATGTGGACTCTGCCCAAGAGCTCCTGGATATAGCCAGCGAACTAAAGATGGAGTACTGCGTTTCGATCCGCGGTATGGTTCGGCCTCGCCCAGATACTATGGTAAACCCTTCAATGCCCACTGGGGAAATAGAGGTAAAAGCAGAGAATATTCAGATTCTTTCGCGCTGCTCTTCTCTCCCTTTCATGATCGATGAACAAACCGACGCCAAGGAAGATATGCGCCTTACCTATCGATATCTCGACCTTCGCTCGTTCTCGATGCAGAGAAAGATTCGCCTGCGACACGAAGCGGCTTTTGCGGTGCGCGAATACCTTGTTGGCAAAGGCTTCTACGAAATAGAGACACCTACTTTCATTCGCTCCACACCTGAAGGCGCACGAGATTACCTTGTGCCTTCGCGGCTATATCCAGGCAAATTCTATGCCCTTCCTCAGTCTCCTCAGCTCTATAAACAGCTACTTATGATGTCGGGCTTCGATAAGTATTTTCAGCTCGCTCGGTGCTATAGAGACGAAGATTCTCGAGGCGACCGTCAACCCGAGTTTACCCAAATCGATATAGAGATGAGCTTTGTAACTAGGGATGATGTGCTTAGCCTTGTGGAAGGCATGATGGGGCATCTCTTCAAAAAGACGCTCGGCGTAGAATTACCAAAGCAGTTTGTGCGATTGTCCTATGAAGACGCGATGGATCGCTTTGGAACCGATAAGCCCGATCTGCGTTTCGGTATGGAGCTTATCGATTTTGCTCCCTTTGTGGATGACTCTTGCAGCTTCCAAGCTTTCCACAGCGCCTTAAATGAGGGCGGTGCAGTCAAAGCCTTAGTGGTTCCAGATAAGGCCGACTATTCCCGTCGGCAACTAGAAGAACTCGACGCCAAAACAAAAGTATACAAGGCTCACGGCCTTGCCTGGATGAAAGTGAGCGAGAGCGCCACTCTTGAAGGCGGCGTCTCTAAGTTTTTTGCGGACCACTCGCGTGTGGTGCAAGGGCTTGGCGCTAAAGCAGGCGACCTTATCCTGATAGTAGCAGATAGCAAAAAGAATATCGCCTGCAGCGCTCTTGGAGCCGTGCGAAGCCAGCTTGGCAAAGACTTAGGTCTCTGCGATCCCGAAGTATTTGCATTTGCTTGGATAGTCGATTTTCCTCTCTTTGAGTGGAACGAAGAAGAAAATCGTTGGCAAGCCGCCCATCACATGTTCACAATGCCCCAAGCTCAGTACCATGAGACTCTCGAAGCCGACCCGGGCTCGGTCAAGGGCGACCTATATGACTTAGTGCTGAATGGCTATGAAGTTGCCTCAGGATCGATCCGTATCCATGACCCCGAGCTGCAGAAGCGAATCTTTCATATAGTTGGCCTCACCGACGAAGAAGCCCAGCAAAAATTCGGCTTTTTGCTCGAAGCCTTCAAGTATGGCCCGCCGCCCCATGGCGGCATAGCGCCAGGCTTCGATAGGCTAGTAATGGTCATGGCTGGCGAAACCTCTATCAAAGAAGTAATCGCTTTCCCAAAGAACTCCTTTGCAATGAGCCCAATGGATCAATGCCCAAATGAAGTCGATGAACGCCAGCTCAAAGAGCTGCACATAAAAATTGTGGATTAGGAATACTATCTCCGCTTAGTTAACTTCTTTTAGTTTTCTTTAGTCATCTTCTTCGATGACCGTCCAGTGGCCATCCAGGTACTTTAACCTGGCTGCATCCATATCCAGGATCCGACCATCTTCTCCAGAGATCCGAATCTTGTTCAGAAGCGCATTGACTTCGATAACCTTGAATAGAGTTCCATCGTAGGTGAAGCGGACGCCTTCGTTTGGCAGCTCACGGCGAGCATCTCTGTAGAATTGGTGCTCATAGCTCAGACAGCAGAGGAGCCTTCCGCATGGGCCCGAAATCTTGACCGAATTCAGAGAAAGATTCTGATCTTTTGCCATCTTTATCGAAACGGGATTGAGCTTATCCGAAAGGCCATGGCAGCAGAGAATGCGCCCACAGACCCCTGCGCCTCCTGTAACGCGAGCCTCATCCCTGACTCCAATCTGTCTTAGCTCGATGCGCGCATGGAAAATTCCAACCAAATCCTTAACGAGATCGCGAAAATCCACCCGACTCTCGGCGGTAAAGAAAAACAGGATCTTACTATCCTCCAAAAGACAATGAGCCGAGATAAGCTTCATTGGAAGATTGTGGGCTTCTATGCATTCCCTGCATTTAGCGAAAGTTTCTTCTTCATGCTCCAGATTATCCAGGTAGCGCCTGAAATCATCGACAGTAGCTGGTCTTTCGATCGCTACCAGTTCATCTGCATTCACCATGGAGAGATCGTGCACCACTCCAAGCACCATCACTAAATCCTTCCCATACTTAGTGGGCGATATGACAAGCGCTCGATTGGGAATGATCTCGCTCTTCGCATGAATAGCATCTGCTTGAATAACCTCTCCCTGAATACCCTCTTCTTGAATGGCTTCTTCTTGGATGGACTCTGCTTTAATAGCCTCTTCTTGAATGGCCTCCGCTTGAAGAGCCTCCGCGACAGCACTAGCCGCGCCATGCTTGCAATTCCAGACCTCTTCAGAAGGCGAAGTGTCATGATTTGCCTGACGCGGGCCTGCTAGAGCGGCCTCTAGTTCGCATAGAGTCATAAAATGTTCATTATTGTCCAACGATACATAATAGGCATGAAAAGTCTCATTCGAATGCAAAGTCTTTAGTCGGTAAATAGGCTGAGGCAAATTCTCGGTATCTTTTGGCTTTGGCTTCAATGCCTTAGGGCTTTCGAACTCCTCCTCCCCAAGGATATCGAGTATATCTTCAGGTAGCTCATGATCATTATATTCAATAGACATTATTTACTCCTGATATAAAGCATATCGTAACATTGCAGCCTCACAGACCTTATGCCTATGTAGCTCCTCAGTATTAATCCTCAGCATCTATGCGCGCAAACTGCCCATTTACTAGAGCTCCTGCTTCCACGACAAAAAATCTGCCCGTGCAGTCCGCTTCGATTCTAGCGGTCTCTGCATAGCGCACTCCCCCTTCGATAATTGCGCTACCGGTGAATATGCCTGCGACCAAGAGCTGCCGAGCATTTATATGAGCATGAACTATGGCATTTTTCGAGATTATCACAGAAGCAGCGCTTTTTATATCACCCGAGAATTCTCCATCGATGCGCACCATGCCTGGAGCATCGATAGTTCCATCTACCTTAGCGCCCTCTCCTATCATACAGTCTGAAAAATCACGTCTACTCATGGTACTCCTTGCGTATACTCAGAAAACGCAGAGGATCGATAAGGCTTGTACCCAGATATACCTCGTAGTGAAGATGCGGCCCTGTTGTTTTCCCAGTATTTCCAAGATAGCCGATTACATCGCCTTGAGAGACCCGCTGGCCTTTCTTAACAGCAAAGCTTCGGAGGTGCCCATATCGTGTCGTAAAACCATGGCTATGCTGGATCGTGATGGAATTGCCCAAAGAAGAATCATAATGGATGTCGATGACCTTGCCGTCTGCCGTGGCAAGGACCGTATCTCCAATTCGGTTAGTTGAAATATCGATACCCGTGTGCAAATACCATTGTCCCGTAGAAAAAGGATTCTCATTCTGTCCAAAATACATGGTTATGTGTCCAAGATTGCCCTTGATTGGCCAGATGTTTGGCACCTCCGTCATTATGTCCTTTTGGCTCGCAAGCATCTTCGCGATATCATCTAGCGCTCCTAGGCTCTTTTCCAAGGTATCCGCGATATTGTTGAGCTTTAAGAGATCCCGGCTCACTGGATCATTGGACAACTGCCCCAAAATTGGATCATCCAAACCTGCAACCTTGAGTATCTCTTCGCTTGTACTCTGCTGAACTGTGGGCTTTCCTTTGCTCTGCGCAATCTCTATTACCTGCCCAAGCTTTTCCTCGAATTTAGCTGTCTCCGATAGTAGGTTCTCGCTAGATTCGCGCAATCGATCGATACTTCTATATGCATCGGAAAGTTGCGCTTCCAGAGAGATTACTTTTACTGATTTTGTACTATAGGCCCCTATTGAAATGATTGCGGCTCCAATACAGATCACTATAGTCAGGACTATTGCCAAAAGAGAAAAACGGCGAATCTCGAACTTCCGAGAGGGTCTTTCGCTTTGTGGGATCATAGCAAAAACTACGCGAGTCCTTCCCCACGCAAGCAAGCGCCTTAGTGTAACTTGTAGAGCAATAAAAGAACTTGCTAGACCCTCCGCCAGACGACTATACCAACGCTTTTCTCTCTCTTTGATTCTACGCAAGCCTTCTGGCACTTTGCTTTTCTCCTTGCCTTAACTATAAATTATCGCAAATTTTGAGCAATTAATGTAGTACTTTATCGAGCTGATCGAGTTAGCTATCAAATCAACAAAAAGACATTTTATTTGGGATCAGAAAAAGAGATATTCGCACAAAAAGAGATATTCGCGGACTTCTGCGTTTGTAGCCAAGCAAAAAAACGAACATCGCCCGAATTCACCTTTGACCAAAAATTTGCTATATTATAAACGAATAACTAAATTGCAGGTTTCTACCGCAACATCTGCTTTTCAGGAGATTCTCAGATGCCAAGCTATACCTTCAAAACTGAGGTCAACCAACTTCTCGACCTCATAACACATTCGCTCTATTCGCACAAAGAAGTCTTCTTGCGCGAGCTGGTTTCGAATGCATCGGATGCGATCGATAGGCTCAAGTACCTGACGGTTTCGGACGATGCCTTCAAGACTCTCAACTTCGAACCACGCATCACTGTGACGCTGGACGAAGAGGCCAAGACTATTACCGTCTCGGACAATGGAATTGGAATGGACCTACAGGAGCTCGCTGACAATCTAGGAACTATCGCCCGGTCCGGCACGAGAGCCTTTCTGGAACAGCTCGCGGAAAACGAGCGCAAAGCATCGAATCTGATTGGCCAGTTCGGGGTCGGTTTCTATTCGGCCTTTATGATTGCAGATCAGATCGAAGTAGTCAGCCTCAAGGCAGGTGCCGATAAGGCTTTTGTCTGGAAGAGCGATGGCAAGACTGGTTTCGATATAGAACCAGCCGTACGAGCCGGCTTTGGAACAGATGTTATTATACATGTCAATGAGGAAGGAGAGGAATTTCTCTCCCGCTGGAGACTAGAAGAGCTTCTCAAGCGATATTCTAATCACATCGCCTGGCCAATTCACCTTGTATCCAAAGAGAAGACCTATGCAAAGGATCCCGCAAAGGCCGAAACCAAGATCGTAGACGAGCAGGTCAATAGTGCCAGTGCTCTCTGGCGCCGCCCCAAGTCGGAGCTCACCGACAAAGACTATATCGACTTTTATAAATCTCTGACTGGCGATGAGAAAGACCCTCTTCTCTGGATTCACACAAAGGCAGAAGGAACAATAGAATATACATCGCTCTTGTATATCCCTTCTCATGTCCCTGCTGACTTATACATTCCAACTCATGAGCAAGGAATAAAACTCTATGTAAAGCGGGTATTTATAACCGATAGAGAGCTCCAGATTCTGCCTCCCTATTTTCGCTTTGTGCGAGGCATAATCGATTCGGACGATCTGCCTCTAAATGTAAGCCGAGAGATGCTGCAGCACAACCGAGTCATGATGACCATACAACAAGCGACGCTCAAGAAGTTATTCAGTGAGCTTGAACAGCTTGCCGATACCAATCTCGAAAAATTCAACACCTTTGTTTCGCTATTCAATCCTCAAATCAAGGAAGGAATTCTTTCTGATTGGTCTAATCGCGAGTCGCTCCTTAAGCTCGTCCGCTTCAAGAGCACTGCGGTAGAAGGTTGGACCAGCCTTGCGGACTATAAGGCTCGAGCTGGGGAAAATCGAAAGACAATCTACTTTCTCACAGGAGAAAATGAAGCGCGCTTGAGAGCTTCGCCGCTCCTCGAGGCTTTTTCCGAAAAGGGAATCGAAGTGCTCCTCGGTACTGACGAGATAGATGAACTCGCCTTTAGCGGCATAGGGGAGTTCGAAGGCATGCAGTTCAAGAATGTTCAGCAAGTGGATGCAGAAGATGAATTGGGATCCTCAAAAGCCAAAGGCCAGGACGAAAAAGAAGGTAAGAAAGCCATCGCGATTCTAAAAAAAGTGCTCGGCGATCGGGTAAAAGACGTAAGGCTTTCTAAGAGGCTCGATAAAAGCCCTTCCTGCGTAGTTTTCGACAAGGATGAGCCTACTCCAGCCTTCCGAAAACTTATGGAACGCCTGACCAATGAGCCGATGCCCGAATCTAAGCCTATCCTCGAGATAAATGCTGGGCATCCACTTGTAGAGCGCCTTGTAATGCTCGATACTCGAAAAGAGCTAAGCGGCGGAGATATCGATGTTGTGCAAGAGCTCGAGGACCTAGCCTATGTGCTCTTCTATGAGGCCATGATGGCTGAGGGAGAACACTTCGAGGTGCCACATGACTTTGGAGAGCGGCTCAATAGGCTGCTTGCAAAAGAAAGCTAATACACTCAGCGACGCTATCAAGGCATCGGAGGCAATGCCTCATAAGCGCTCAGCCGCGTGTGCTTCATCAATAGAAGCCCTCTGAGGACAGCTATGGCAGAATATGCCCGTCCCGATTATTGGACACTCCGCGCAAAAAAAGAAGG
>MWDY01000244.1 GCA_002070755.1 Spirochaetes bacterium ADurb.Bin110
CCTGCTACCCTGATTGGCCTTCCCTTTTCATCGAGCTGGAATAGTTCGCGGTGCGCCCATACATCGGCCGAATCCAAGGCGGCAAAGATGGGGATATCGCCTATCAGCTTCAAGCCCTTGCTATTGGCATATTGCCTGAGCGCTAGCCACTGCTCAAAGAACAAAAATTGGGTAAATTTTAGGCGGCAGATAAGCTCTTTATTATCTTTTTCGAACTGCACAAGAGCACTATGGTCTCTGAACCTGAGCTCTTGCGGCCACTCAAACCATGGTCGATACTGTTCTTTTTCTTTGATTGCTGCAAAAAGCGCATAGTCATCGAGCCAGAACGCATTTTCTTTACAGAATTGATCGAATTTCGCCGCTTTTCTGCCCCGACCCAGAAACTTTGCTTGGAACTGGCACCAGGCTGCTTCCATCAGTTTTGCATTCGTGGCAAAGAGGCGCTCATAATCGACATATTCTAGAGAGTCGGATAGCGAAGGTAAGGCATTGTTTTCGGCTTCAAGTCGAGCTAAAGAGAGTCTGTTTTGACTATTTCTTTTGGAGTGCTTGGAGTGAGTTAAAGAAAGCACGCTTTCATTTGCTCTTTTGCATCTATAGGATTCGAGCTCTTTACTGGATAGCAACCCCTGGGCTTCAAGTGCCTGGGGATCGATTAAATAAGGATTTCCCGCAAATGCCGATGGGCTCTGGTAGGGTGAATCCCCGAAGGCAGTGGGGCCCAAAGGAAGAATTTGCCACCAACCCAGATGCGCTTTGGTGCAAAAATCTACAAAGAGGCGGGCCTCATCACCCATGGTCCCGCAAGGCCATGGGCCACCCAAGGAAAGAGGATGGAGGAGCACCCCGCTGCTTCGTGGTATATTCATAGCTAAACCGATTTACATGATGTATGCTACAAAGATGATTCTGTCAAGAGCAGAAGACTGTCGCCTCTTCAATTGAGAAAAGAAATACCAAAGACTTGGTTCACTGTGCTCGGCCTATTGAGCTCGCCTTAGATAGCTCACTTCACCGGGCTCGGCTTAGTAAAGCTCAGTTTACTGCTACAGAAAAGCTTACAGAGTCCGAATATATTCCAGCCTCAGCATTCTGGTCGGCAGCTATCTTAACCGTGCCCAATAATGCTTTGCTATAGAGACAATCAGCTGTTTCTCGATCGAGAATTACGCTTGAATTAAGATAATATTCTTTGCCATCGACCAATATCGTGTATTGGATCTTGTCACTGGAATTGCTGGAAGTAAGAAATCCACCAGAGGCTGTATGCATTGTCAGGGTATATCCAGTCGTTCCTTTGATAAAAATGCCAAAATTTGCACTTGCACCCTTTGATATCTCGCCAAGATCAATATTATATGAATTCATTCCAGTATCGTAACTGGCATTTGGCGGACCAACGCGCACATCTACTGCTTTGCCAACTTCTGCGGTGTAAGTAAAACTTAAAGTATCTTCTGGATTGCCTTGTCCTGGGGAACTCTTCTTATAAAGCGCTAGAGTAAAAGTCTCCGTATAGGTGCCATATGGAGCGCTTTGACCTTTTGCAAGGCGAGGATATATTGTAAAAGTTTGAGTAAGAACGTCGGGCTTTGGATCGAATGACCCTGATATATAATAAGAAGGTGAATAATCTACTATGCTCTTTATCTCAGTCGTATAAGAAGAATTCTTATAAAAGCCTATTACAATCGAACCCGAAGATGATTGTAGATTTCTTGAGGAGGGAGAAGATTCCGCATTGATCACGACTGAAAAATCGCTGGTAGCTCCTGTACTCTTATCCATTCGCACCGTAAAACTAAAGGGTTGGCCAACAGCATCATTCCCAGAAAAAGGATCATAGATGACAGGGCTCGGAGGCGAGATAGGATCAAGGCTCAATTTTTCCGCATTCGCCGAAATTACGATAGCAAAGCATAATAGCGAAAGCAGCAGAATTCTATTTCTCATATTTATATCCCTTTTTTATTATAGTACTATTTGCTCTCGATGTGTAGCATTATATCTCCCAAGTCTATTCTGTCTTCTTCGGTCTCGGGTAATTCGAACTGAGTTATTCCATAGCCTTCCGGCCATTGTATTTGGTAACTTCCAGGAAAAATATCATAGATTTCGAACTCGCCTAGTTCGTCGGTAAAGGTAGAAGTCACAAGCGAGCCTCCAAAATCGAAGACATCGCCCGGCAGATAGGTAATTGGTTTGCTCTCTTGATTTATCAGTCTACCAGTAATGATGTATCGCTTGATAATGTCACTCTCGAAGAGGATTCCGCTCCTGAAAGCAGGCGATATGGTGGCAAAGGAGTAGCGCGGGGCAATATTGAGCTCAGTTCCTATAAGGTCGGCTGAAAGTATTGCGGTTTCGTAGCTTTGAATCGGGATAACGATATTTCTTCTGTGCGTCATCAGATATTGAGTTCCATTGTTAAGCTTGTAAAAGACAGTTTTGCCTTTCAGCTCTGGCGATGCTGTGATCAAAAGGAAGGAATCTGGTATCTGGCGCGCAAATGCAATATGAGTTCCAGCAAAGGCCATGGTGCTTCTAAATTGGGCGTATCCACCTAAAGAATAGCTTGACAAGCTAGGAGAATAGTTGAAAGTCCCATTTGCGCTTATATCGAAAAATTCAGATGAATTCCTTATTCCAAGATTCATCGAACTATCGTTCTGGGAACCGGGTAGCAAATTACTAGCGCCAAAATTGGCATCGAAAACCTTGCCAAGCAAGTAAAGTTTATCTGATATACCTATATTCGTCTGTCCTTCAGAACTCTGCATGAAACTTAGAATTCTCGGCTTATCACCTTTGGGAATTATGATAAAGGATAGATTCATCGAAAATGCTGGCTTGCTCGATTCAGGGAAAGAAAGCCGTCCGGAAATGCTTAGATTTCCGCCTGCCGCAATTGTAGTGCTAATTGAAGCAAAGACATCCTGTGTGATTTTGGCAGGCGAGGACATCGTGTAGTAGAGAGAATAACTCAATCCCAAACCGGCATTTCCGAAGATTTTCGTATAGAGATTGGTGGATAGAGAGAGCAAAGCATCGGGAACCGTTCCAGTAGGAGATGATACATTGGGCGATAAGAATCCTTTTCCTCGATATGTTGCAGAGATTCCCCAAGTGGGCATGTAAGTTTTTGAAGGCATGATAAAGAGATAACTTAGCGTTGCTGCTGGGGAAATAACATGGCCCCAGCCATCCCAACGCCCTACAACAGAGCTGGAACCATTCAATGTGCCGATTGGCAGAGCAGTGGAAAAAGTCAGTCCTCCCATTGCGGAGCGCTTATCTGCTTGAAGGTTTATGCCACCCGAAAGAGTAGGTGAAAAGCCATATAGATAATAACCTGAGGCAAGAAATTCACTGAAGTCTGTATGCGATGTTCCTGCGGAAAGAGCATAACTCGATGTCCCAGGTTGCATTATATTAGCTTCTCTCGGTATTAAGCGGCGGAATACCTGGACATTTCCATCGATCTCTTCTATACGCAGAACAAATTCATTAAGTCCAGTAGTGAAAGGTAGATCAAGAATTCGATAATTGCCGGGTTCGAGCAGGACTTGCCGAATAGGTCTTCCATTCACCTCGACAGACACTCTTGCAGTTTTTCGTATAGAAAATTCTGTTTGATTGTCTATATATCCAGTGCGCACTATGTATTGTCTATCTTCGAGGCTTTCTAAAGACATGGCATAAAGCGATGGCTGAGATTGATTGCTGACCCCAGGAATGCTGATCTTTCCAATTTTTGCTCTTGAATGCTTCGCTGTGTTGTCCCATAAAAAATAGGCTGAGTCCAAATTCCAAGAGAAACTCGGAGAATGCCCAAATCTATATGATAGAAGAGTATCTGCAAAGAGATGAGCTCCCTTTATATCGATCATCGAGTTGAGGCGTGTAGAAAAGAGGGCTGCGCCATCTGAAAAATCGGAGACCTGGAAGTTCGATTCATTCTGGATAAGGCCGGCAAAAGGTGCTGGCCGGAGAATAGGCTTATAATTCTGAATTTGTTCAGGCACAAAGTCTATGTCTATCACAGGGCTATATTCTGGCGGAATGGTAATAGAAAGGGTTAGCAGTAATTCGCTGAATTCAAAGGAAATGCCAGCAATAGAAAAATCCTTGGCAGTTAGCCAATCGAGCTCGTCAAATAGCGTATCAAAGATGACCGAATATATATCCGGCCTAAGAAAATTGATTAGGAGTTGCGAGGCTACTTCTTTTTTGAGAATTGGTTCGTTATGCCATATTCCTGTATCTATATCTCCTATTGGTTTGCCATTTATGCTGATCGAGAATTGAATCTCCAGCTCTGGTATGACAGCCTCGCGGATAATCGGTGTCTGCTGGATTTGTGCATTCAATACAGAGGAAAGCTCAATAATTAGAATAAATAAAAGAATGTATACTTTTTTTCTTTTCAACATTTCTCACTCGCTTGGGCCTCTATATAAGCCTTAAGGCTCAGCGCTTCCATTCTCATTCAGAAGTACATAGATGATTCATTCGATTCTTGCGGTCAGTGTACCTGTATAGTTTTTGCCAGGAACTGCATCTTCATATGGAATGAAGAATTTTCGCACGTTGCCAGCTAGCAAATTTTGACCATCGATTGCATTTAAGGCGTCATCTTTGAGCGTGATTGTCGATAAGGAGCCAGATATCTTCAATACAGGATCGTTGATAAGAGCATGGCGAGTACCGCTATTGGTGATTGTGACAAAGAAACCCTTCTTGCTTTCTTGTTCTCCATACTCAACCTTTGTAACAGCTATCTTATGGCTGACATTTGGCGGAGCTACATAAAGCGCTGCAATATATCGAAACATCACCTTGACGCCAGAAGTCTGTTGCTGGCTAAAGTCGATGGGGACCTGCTCTGCGATGATGCGATAAGCGACTTCTCTTGCTAGGGATGGGTTTCCTTTGTATTGTACCTTGATATTTTGGAAGGAGTTAGGCTGTACCACAACCCGAGTCGGAAAAATTGCGAATTGATTGTCAGCGGGCGCATTGATTTCATTGCCATTCTCATCGATTTCCCGGGTCATTGCCTTGATGGATATAGCGATTTGTTGGGCGCCATCATTGGTTAGTCGAAAGTTTGCGACACTCTGTGCTCCACTGGGAGAGATGCTGATCGACATGGGCGAAAAAGTGAATGCACTTGCTGTTGCTGCAATTAGGATTAAAAAAATGGCGGCCAGAATAGGCTTGAGACAAAAATGTCTTTGATACATGCGTTCCTCCCGCTATTGTCATTATTCTATATGCAAAAGAAGATAAGTGCAATTGCATTATGGGGTCGCTTGACAATCTCCTTATCTGCTGGTATAAGAGCTTCTGTCGTTCGCGGCACAGGGCGGGCGGTTAGCTCAGTTGGTTAGAGCACCAGTATGACACGCTGGGGGTCGCAAGTTCGACTCTTGCACCGCCCAATGCCTTTCTATAGTCTGCCGCTGTAGCTCAGTTGGTAGAGCAATGGACTGAAAATCCATGTGTCATCAGTTCGATTCTGATCGGCGGCATAGAGCCATCTCATAATGAGGTGGCTTTTTTGTGCACCAGAGTCAAAGCATTTGCGCTGGATGCTCGCGACAGGGCGTATCTAAATGGAGTTACAGGGCGCATCTAAATGGAGTTGGTTCTATCATAATAGGCTCAAGTTTCTAATATTTCGATAAGGTGCGGCAGCAAGAATCTGCTGTACTTTTTCGACAAGATCTGGATCTTCGTCGGAGAGCGGCTGCCCATCTTCGATTTTTTGAAGAATTCTGTCTAGATTGGTGTAGGATAGGCCGATAGCAAACTCATCGGAGATGCCAGGAGCTAGATCCGGGCTGGGTTCTTTTTCGATGATTTTTTGTGGAAGGCCGAGCTCTTTAGCCAGTTCGAATACCTGTGTCTTATAGAGATGCATTATGGGTTCTATATCGCTCGAATCATCTCCCCACTTGACATAGAAACCTGTAAGATATTCTGTCTTGTTCGTGGTCCCCACAACGGCGTAACCTCTCTGTTCTGCTTCATAATAGAGCGCTATCATTCTGAATCGGTTTTTAGTTCTATAGTATGCAAGATTTTTTCTGTTTGATTGTCCGCCTGCGTTTTTAAGATCATTGATATAAGGTGCGCTGGTTTTTAGCCATTGAGCTTTAACATAGTTTTCCTGAATTCTTCTAGGAAATAGAAATGCTGGAGGTTTTGTCCTATAGATTCCAAGACTTCTAACAAGGGGCGAGATGCTTTTTACCGAATACCGAATGCCAAGACTTCTGCATACCAGCAGAGAATCCGAGACTGTTTTTCTTGATGAATCTCGTTCTGGCAAAATGAGCGCAAAGACCTTCTCTTTACCTAGCGCTTCTGTCAAAAGCTTGCCGACAACGGCAGAATCGACTCCCCCGCTGATGCCTATCACGGCTCCTTCGAATTCATACTTGGCAATCTGCGCTCTGATGAATTCTACGATTCTTTCTTTTTCCTGAGATAGATTGATTTTTACTGGCATGATAAACCTCTTTGATATCGACAAGAATGCGTCTATGGATGTGTCGAAGAATGTGTTGCCATATTGACGCAGCTGATATATTCAAATATAGCATGAATGCTGTGGAGATTTGCTAAGGAGAGGAATCGCATGAAGATACTGGTGATCGGTGGAGCAGGTTATATCGGGAGTCATGTTGCGAGAATGCTTGCCGATAAAGGCAATCAGGTCAGCATCATAGACAACCTATCTACCGGCACGCAAGAGAATATCTTCGCGGATTATAATTTCTACAAAGGCGATATTCTGGATTATCCCTGGCTCGTTTCCATAATGAAGCATGGATTCGAGGCAATTGTACATCTTGCCGCGGCAAAGGCTGCGGGCGAGTCCATGATCCGGCCCGAAAAATACGCGACTCAAAATCTGACTGGAACAATAAACATTCTCAATGCTGCGTGTGAAGCGGAGATTCCTTTGATAGTTTTTTCTTCCTCGGCAGCTATCTATGGAGAACCCAAATATCTGCCAATCGATGAAGTGCATCCCAAGGAGCCAACAAATTTCTATGGTTTTACAAAGCTCGAAATCGAGCATCTTCTCGAATGGTATGATAGATTGAAGGGGATCAAATTCGCAGCTCTTCGCTATTTCAATGCAGCGGGGTACGATATCGAAGGCAAGGTACAGGGTCTCGAGAAAAATCCAGCCAATCTCGTGCCCGTCATCATGGAAGTGGCCGCAGGAATGCGGCCAAGGCTCGAAATTTTTGGCACCGATTATCCTACACCCGATGGCACCGGCATGCGCGATTATATCCATGTAACTGACCTTGCCGAAGCCCATTGCGCATCTTTGAATCATCTGGCTGAAACAAGGCAGAGCTTTGCAGTAAACCTGGGCTCAGAAAAAGGCCTATCCGTGTTGGAGATTCTTCAGGCTGCAAGGCGAATCACTGGTCGTCCGATTCAGGCTTCGACTGTAGGGCGGAGACCAGGAGATCCGGCTAAACTGATCGCGTCGAGCGCGGCTGCCAAACAACTCTTGGGATGGGAAGCAAAATACTCTGATGTAGATACAATTATCGCCACGTCGTGGCGTGTATACGAAAAGCATTTGGCATAGGCATTTCGATTGATTCAAATCTGCTTGGAAAGGAAAGGAAAAGATCATGACAGAACTTGCTCGGGCATTTGAATTCCTGGAGGCTCAAGAGAAGGGCATTATCGAATTGGAGAGTCTTCTCACTGCTTACCCCGCGCTCGCTCCCGAATCGGGGGGAATTGGAGAGATTGAGAAAGCCTCTGCCCTAGAAGCTTGGCTCAAGGCACAAGGAATCTCAGATATTAAGCACTATGATGCGCCTGATACGCGTGTTCCTTCGAAACTGCGCCCAAATTTGGTAGCGACGATTCCTGGAAAGCGCGCAGAAGGCCCGCTTTGGATCATGTCTCACCTGGATGTCGTGCCGGAGGGCGAACTAAGCTTATGGGATAGTGACCCCTGGAAGGTGGTCGTTAAGGATAGCAAGCTCTATGGCAGAGGCGTAGAAGACAATCAGCAAGGCCTTGTATCATCAGTATTTGCTGCACTAGCATTCGTAAAACAAGGTATTGTTCCGGAGCGTACTATAAAGCTCTTGTTCATAGCCGATGAAGAGGTCGGTTCCAAATTTGGCATCCAATACCTTCTTGAGAATCATAATCTTTTTGGAAAGGATGATCTCATAATAGTTCCCGATGGCGGCTCGGTCGATGGAACCGAAATTGAGGTAGCCGAGAAGAATATCTGCTGGCTTAAAATAACGACCAAGGGAAAACAAACCCATGCCGCAATGCCGGACAAGGGCGCTAATGCATTTCTTGCTGCTTGTGACCTTACACTGCGCATCCATAGGCTGGAGAAATCCATTTTTACCGCTAGAGATCCTCTTTTTTCCCCAGATCGCACCACCATAAATCCCACAAAAAAGGAAGCAAATGTACCCAATATCAACACAATTCCAGGGGAGGACGTTTTCTATTTCGATATGCGCATTTTGCCCGTGTATCCAGTATCTAGGATGCTCGAAGAGGTTTTGAAGCAGGTGCATGCCATAGAAGCCGAATACAATGTAATAATAGAGCTCGAAGTGATTCAGTCGAATGAATCGAGGGCTACGCCTGCAGATGCTCCGGTAGTAGGGATGCTGGCGGATGCTGTAAAGCGGATATATGGAGTAGAAGCAAGGGCAATCGGCATAGGAGGCGGAACGGTGGGCGCTTATCTGCGCAAGTCTGGTTTTGATTGTGTAGTATGGTCCAAGATGAATGAGACAGCACATCAACCCAACGAAAATGCTGATATTGCAAATATAATCGGTGATGCAAAAGTCTTTGCCGCGCTAGCGATGGCTCCTTAGAAAATCATAAGCGAGCTGGTACCTTTAATTTTTGACCGATTCTTAAAATCGAATTCAGTGCAATGCCATTTATGCTGGCTAAATCATTGGCAGTAGTTCCATAACGACGCGCGAGAGCATAAAGAGTATCACCTTTTTGTACAGTGTAAATCGAAGTCTGGACACTTATGCCTGAAGCAGCAATGCCGCTCGAGCCGCTAGAA
>MWDY01000245.1 GCA_002070755.1 Spirochaetes bacterium ADurb.Bin110
CATCCTCTCTAATGCTCCTTCAACTTGAAGAAATACAAATGGAAGGAGGTACATGCTTTCGATTACAATGATGCCGCCCATACTCATAATATCGATGGGCGCTTTATGCAAGCCAAAGATAGAGATCATTAGCTTGTTCAAGTATCCAGATCGCGGCGATAGCAAGACTTTCCATGCAAGTGCACCAATAAACGAAGGAAGCATAAATGGCACAAGAAAAAGCGCTTTCATTGTATTCTTGAAGGGCAAATCAGTGCGCGCAACCAACCATGCAAAAAAGGTCCCGACTACCGTAGAGAGAAGTGTCGTGCCAGCTGCGATTATGAATGAGTTCAAGAGTGCATTGTAGGTGTTTGGATCAGACAGAACCTTGACGACTCCAGCAATGTTGAACTTTCCATTTTCAAAAAAGGCTGTAAGAAATATGAGCAATACCGGCACCGCTACAATTACGACGAGGATCAAAATGGAGAAAATAAGTATTACAGTAGATACATCTATTTTTTTTAGCGATTTTGATAAATCCTTCATTGTTGTGCCACTCCTTCTGAGTTGAACCATTTGGGTTCGAGAACTGAAAGAAACACCTTCTCTCCTGGCTCGAGAATGAGATCAGCTGCAAGCGCATCATCGGTAAGAGCCTGTGCACGGATCGGAATACCCTGGAAATCAAAGAGATAGTCGACAATTGGACCGAGAATGGTTACGCGGGTCGCTATGGCAGGAAAATCAGCCGAATTCCCTTTCCTTTCAATTTGCACATCCATAGGTCTAAATCCAAGAATCCCTTCCTTTCCTTCCATTGATGATGGCGCAACAAAAGGAAGCTCCACTGTCTTATCTTCTATTTTTGCAGATGCAAAATGCTCTGAGACTTTGATGGAGATGATGTTCGAAATACCTAAAAACTTGAAAACGAATATATCTATGGGATGGGTGTAGATTATTTCAGGTGTATCGATCTGGTGTATCCTGCCAGCTTCATCCATTATGGCGAGTCTATCGGATAGAGCCATCGCGACTTCCTGATCATGAGTTACATATAGGATCGTTGCTCCAGTCGCCTTCTGGATTTCTTTGATTTCAAAGCGCATCTCCTCACGCAGATTCGCATCGAGATTAGTAAGCGGCTCATCGAGAAGAAGTATCTCAGGACGCATAACCAAGGCGCGTGCAAGTGCGACGCGCTGCTGTTGCCCTCCAGAAAGTTGGTAAGGAAAACGCATCTCATAGCCATCTAGGTTTACAAGCGCTAATGCATCATGAACACGTTTTGCTATGTCGCTCTTTGTAACTCCAGCTATTTCCAGGGGATAGGCAACGTTACCATACACTGTTTTATGGGGCCAAACTGCGTAATCCTGAAAGACAACGCCAATCTTACGTTCTTCTGGTGGTAGAGCATGATGAGTATCTGCCACTTTAGTTTCGCCAATAAGAACTTCGCCTGCATCGGGCGTTTCAAAACCTGCAATCAGTCGTAGTATGATCGTCTTTCCGCAACCAGAAGGCCCAATTATTGTAAAGCACTCGCCGCTTCTGATATGAAGGTCGAATCGATCCAAGATTATATGGTCGCCAAATGCCTTTTTGATCTGCTGCAATTTCAGATCAGCCACTCTATTCTCCTTTCAATAAGGGAATCTAAAGAAGGCTGTGGAGCGGAAAAACCCACTCCACAGCCGAAATATAGCCCGCTAGGAATACGGCCTTTCTTCGATAGCTATTTGCTCTGCATAATAGAAATGAATTTGTCTATGATTGCCTGTTTTTCATCTATGAGCTTGATATAATCGATCTTGATAGAGCGCTTGACGGCTTCTTCAGGTGATACAAGCCCAACTCCTTCGGCTATGGGAACATCGCGCCTTATAGGCAATGTGCAATTGCTGGCTATAATTGCCTGACCATCTTTGGAAAGCAGAAAATCTACGAATTTCTGTGCTGCCGAGAGGTTCGGTGTTCCTTTGAAGATTGCAACTGGACTGGGAATGACGAGCATCTGTTTTGGATAAGCAAAACCAAGCGGAGCGCCAAGTTTTATTTTATCGATAGTTATGTAATCTACGCCAATACAAGCAACAAGATCTCCTGCTGCGGTGTCATCAACCACCTGACCCGATCCTTCGCCCATCTTTGCGCCGTTCGCGCGCAATTTTTGTATGAAATCCCATCCAAATGTATCTACTAGCATAGCGACAGAGACCATTGCTGTGCCTGAAAGAGCAGGATTCGCAATTCCAAACCCGTTCTTGTATTCTGGCGTAAGAAGATCGGTCCACTCTTTTGGTGGCGTCTTTATCTTGTTCGTGTTGTAGGCAATTCCAAGTGTTCCCAATCTGGCGGGTGTGAATTCATAATCAGGATCGAAAAGAGGACTTACAACATTCTTCGCTTCAGGCGATTCATAGCGCTGAAGGATTCCTTCTTTCTTCATGGCATAGAAGTCAGGAACTTCGCTTGTCCATATTACATCCACGGCAAGCTTGCCCGACTGGCGCTCTGCGGCGATTTTGGCCATGATTTTGCCGGCTCCTGCTGAATAATAATCAAGAGAAACATTAGGATATTTCTTCTCGAATCCTTTCTTGAGATCTCCAATGAGCGTCTCTTTCATCGATGTATAGACCATCAGTTTTTCTTTTTTCTGAGCAAAGACAGGTGTCGTCAGAATAGACAAAATTAAGAAAATGAATACCCATTTTCTCATAATAGACCTCCTATGGATCGAATGAGATTGTGCGCCTAAAGGCGCTTATAGAACTACAGTTTTGGGTTGTTTGGGCGAATTAGCAATGAGTACTTTGGTACTTCTTTCGAAATTTTGTGATTAATGTTACGAATTGATCTCTCATAATCCGAGAGTCTCTTCAATAAAATCGAGACTGGTGTACACAGCAGCGCGTGCCTTAGTAGACAAAGCAGGTAGGATACGCGCCATCGATATCTGCGCAAAATAAATTCTAGTACCTTGTTCGGCGTATCTTTCGCAAGCTGAGACGACTTCAGCATCGTGACTTGATGTATCACCTCGATTGAGAGCCTCAAAAGCTCCATCGAGAAGACAATAGCTCCAGTCGGGAGCAAATGTCGCCTGCCTCTTACCAGAATAAGAGTTGGCTGGAGCGCCAGATCTTAAAGGTGCTTCTTCGAGCCTGATTTCATTCATCTCCGAATCTCTTGCATAATCCTGTACAAGATCGTAGAGCTCTCTATAGGGAACTACAATTAGCATTCTAATCATTTGCTATTACCTATGGTGATTGTAAACCCAGTACATTGCTTACTGGAACTTATTGATCTTCATGTGAAATATCGCTTGGCTCTTTTTCATTAAGTCCGGCTCTTATTGCAAAAAACACAGCCTCAATTCTGTCATGTATGCCAAGTTTTCGATAGAGATTTGAAAGATAATTCTTGACAGTCTGCTCCTGTAGATTAAGATCGCTAGCAATTTCCTTGTTGCTAAGCCCCTTTGCAAGCCCTGCAAGAATGGCTTGCTCTCTTGCGCTTAAAGATTTTTGGATCTTGGCTTCATTATGAGAGAGGGGAGGAAGAACTTGTTTTGTGTATGCAAAATCTCCTACTACCTCAGCTGCTTCGCTAGAAATTTGCCCACTCATATAGCTTCGGGATTTTACGCGTAGAAAGAACAACATCAGGAAAAAGCCTGCAACAACAAGAGTAATAGCAAGCATAATCATGACTGTTTTGAAAGAGTGTTTAGAATAGGGGAGAACAGTAAAGAGTTGCCAGGACTTTTCAGGCACCGATCTCCAAATGACAAGATAATTACGACTAGGACGGGATAGAATAGATTGATTGATAATATATCTGCCACTTTCTCTATCGGCTTGAGGCCAGGGAGATATATATCCGGGCACGATTTCTTCTGCCGAGCAACCGATCAATCTAGGGGCAATGCACCCAAGAATCTTCCCTTCCTCACTTACAAGTACGCTCAGATCCGTCTTTGGAATGCTGGAATCGCTATTCCAATAACCTCCTGCAACAGTCGTAGCAATGCGTTCTGGGTTCACTAGAAGTATGAGAAGACCAAGGTGCTCCCCGCTCGAAACATCTTTGATTGTTCTTGCACATATCAGGTAATTGGATGTTTCAGAAGAATCTGTTGACGAAGGTGAGGAAATCTGAAGAAAAGTCCATATAGGCTTCCCTCCTGCTTTCTCTGCAATCTCGGCAGCTTGGGTCTTTGCTGAATTCCAGACTAATCTGGTAAGAGAATCTGTCATAGTAAGAGGGCGTTTATTAATGTTTGATGAATCGAAGAACATAGCATCTTCAAGCTCTGGTGATGCCTCGGCCATTCCCTCCATAAAATAAGAAAAAATGGAATTCCATCTAGACACATCGTAAGTTTCTTTTGATGCTGTATAATCCAGGAGCAGATCGTTCAGTATTCTGTTAGAATAGAACTGATAAGTAATCGCTTCGATAGCATTAGCCAGTTCTGATGCTCTCTGAGCTCTTGCTTCGATTAGACGTTCTGCATATTCGATATTATCAGACGCAATGGGATTGTATAATATCATAAGAATAATGAATGCTATTGCCAGAATAAGAACAATAAAGAAAAACACCAACAATCGAGAAAAGCGACCAGACTGACCTTCCTTTGGATGCAAAACTTGTCTTGAGATAAAACCTAAATTGTATGATTCTCCGCCGAAATTCATTGCATATTAGTATAACATGAGAGTGCGCAATGTTAAGCAGCAGCTTCCAGGTAACTGAGCGAGACTTGTAGCTAAAAATTTAGAAGCATAGTTAATCGTTGATCGCAGATATCTTTAAGAGCAAAATCTTTATTCTCTAGCTACATTATTCAAAGAAATGATCATCTATTGCTATCTAATCTTGATCCATATATTTTACTGGTTTTTATTTCTTGCTATCAAATTTATACCGAGCCTAACCACAGAATCGATGTGACGAGCCTAGGATAGAGTCTTGAGCCGAGGTCTTTCCCGCTCGCTGAATCGACCTGATCGGTAGCCGCAAAGTCGGCGCTACCAGTTTTAAGCCAAGAAGCATGGATGGCATCCCGAGACACTCGATCATCGCAGATACCAAAAATATGCTCTGCTACATATTGATTTAAAAATATCTTGCTGAGCCATGTGTTTTTGCTTGTCGAAGAAAGTTTCCAGCCTCCCGAATAGCTGTCTATGCATAAACCCGGAACAAGAACATTCTCCAGATGGCGCTTTAAGGCACACACCAATTCTCTATATGGGCCATCTATAGCTACGGCCTCAGGAGCACCGCAGAACTTTGGATAGATCAATCCTTCTATGGCAGGAATGATACGAGATCGATTTTCGCTTTCGAAAATAGCAGGGATAAAGCCATCGGGTTCTACCATATTTGCTGCGATGCTAGACGCTGCTAGGTCCGCTGCTTTTGCGGCAGTCCGCGATTCATCTGTTTCTTTTCCATCGATTCTCTTGAAAAGGGCTTCAAGACAAACGAATGCCGACCAGGACTTTACAGCCAGATAGAGATTGTTTCGTGCCTGGCCCAAACTGATATCGAGAGAATCATAGGTTGTAATCTCCGC
>MWDY01000246.1 GCA_002070755.1 Spirochaetes bacterium ADurb.Bin110
GCAAAAGCCCTCCTCCTCGCTGATAGAGCATGTCTTCGAGAAGACGATGCGCATCCGAAGTGCCTTTTCCTTTCGTGTCCACAGCCCAGCCGCTTGGCAAAGGCTTATTTTCTCTATCGTAGACTTCGATTTTTCCTCTGGTGACAACGGTCGTTGCCATATCGAGTGTGAATATTCGCCCATTATGAGCAGGTATCGAAAATGCAATTGGATTCGTGCCGAACATGGCTTTGCGACCGAACGTAGGTACGCCTAGAGCAGCGGTATTGGTCATGCCGATGCCGATCATATCCTTCCACGCAGCCAACTCGCTGTAGAAGCCTGCAATTCCGAAGTGATTGGAATTGCGCACCGAAGAAAAGGCTGCTCCAGCGACCGTTGCTTTTTCGATAGTTCTAGCCATTGTCCTTTTACTTAAAGAAAGACCCATAGCCCCATTTGCGTCGAGGACAAGTGAAATAGGTGTTTCACGGAGCACAGTGGGCTGAATAGCCCCTTTCATAATGCCCTTTTGTAAGCCATTCTTATATCTCCATAGACGCCCTACGCCGTGGCTTTCAATTCCGCGAGCATCGGCAGCGACTAAAATCTTGGCTGAATCTTGAGCCTCATCCTGTGGCATTCCAAGCTTAATAAATACATCAGTACAAAACTTTTCGAGTCTTGCTCGATCTATCCTTATCTTCCGGCTCATCCAGCGCCTCCTCTCTCAAACGCCCCTGCTCTTTCTCATATTCTTCTTCTGCATCAAATGAGATAGAACTCAATCTCAGTATACTGTAATGCGATCCTAATGGAGGAATGTTCAACTGGCAATCCAGGCAGTTTGTAGACTCGATACATATAAACTGGTTCCATGTGCTCAGTATCTCAAGATTTGCTGCACTTGCATCTTCACCTGGATTCCAGAGCACAACTGAATCCATATTCTCTTGTTCAATGCATATTTTTCGATACGCAGCAAGATCCACCAGCTCCAAGCGCTGTGGAGCATGCATAAAGGCGTGAACAATTTCGCCTTCAAAATAGGCTGGGCCATTCTGCTTTTCCCGGACATCTCCTTTTGTCCTGTCGATGTATTCTAAGCCATCCAATCCCTTGACCTGACATTTTTGAGGATTTTCTACCTTAAAATATGTATGAAATCCATCTTCACAAACGATCGGCAGGTTTTCGCGATTCTGTATGATAAGCGCCATCTCGAGCTTTTCCCCAACAATGATTATAATTTTCAATCCAAAATGATAAGGCCATGAATCCGGAAGCGGCTCTTGGCTTTCTGTATTAAGCACAATCTTTGTTCGGCCATCCCCAAGATCCTCTGCCGATTCCAAATTCCAGAATCTTGTTCTGACAAAACCATGGAGAGGAAGATTATCCATTGTCCTGTGCTTACTGAACCATGGAAAACAAATAGGAATCCCTCCGCGGATTGGCGTTCCTTCGCTAAAGCGGCTATAAGGGCTCAGCCATAATAATTCCTTATGATCTTTAGGTTTGAAACTTGCAATATGAGCTCCATACAAATAAAGAGAGCATTCCGCATATCTATTGCGAATATGGAGAAGAGGGAGCCCTCCTTTCCCTTGTATAACCTCTATGGTTCTTGGTAATGCGTAGTTTTGATAATCCTGGATATCCCTCATTTTTTATCTTGACAACCCCTTGAATGATGATATCATCTATCTTAGATATTAGCAAGATTCAAGGAGGCTTGAAATGAAAAAGAAATCTATGGTTTTGGTTGTCCTCTTCCTTATCGCCGCTATTCTTCTAGTCTCAGCCCAGACAGAGAAAAAATATGTTCTTAAATTCGGGCATGTTTTGACGACACAGGATCCTTACCACGAGGCATTCTTGAAGATGGCTGAAGCAGTATCGGCGAGGACAAACGGCAATCTAAAAGTCGATGTCTATCCAAGTGCTCAGCTGGGAGTAGAGGAGGATATCCTCGAACAGATCCGGCAAGGGGCGAATATTGGATGGAATACTGATGCAGCCAGACTCGGCATGTACGTCCCTGCAATCGCAGTTATCAATGCTCCTTACTTTGTCGACAGTCTCGAAGAAGTCAAAAAACTCAATACAATTCCTTCTGTAGCTGCATGGAAAGCCGAGCTCGAGCGCACTCAAGGAATTAAGATTCTTTCGTTCATGTGGGTCCAGGGCTTCCGTCAGATGATCACCAATAAGCCAATCCGTAAACCATCGGATCTTGCGGGACTGCGAATAAGAACTCCTCCTGCACCGATCTGGCAGGAATCGGTTCGAGCTATTGGAGCAACGCCCGTTGCAATGGCTTATGGAGAAATGTATTCAGCTCTACAGACAAAAGCGATCGATGGCCTCGAGTTATCTTTTACTGCTACCGCAAGCGGCAAATTCCAGGAAGTGGCGAAATATGCCTGCGAGACAAAGCACATCCTTCTTGTCAATTTCGAGGTTGTCTCTAGTAAATGGTTCAATTCACTGCCCGTAGAATATCAGAAAATCCTCCAGGAGGAGTGTGATAAGGCTGGGTTGGAAGTCTCCCGGCGCTATCTCGAAGAGATCGATCCGAAAAATGTTGAGGTGCTAAAAGCTGGCGGTATGACTATTATTCCCGCAAGTGAAATAGACATGGTTGCCTTTAAGGCCGCAGGCGAGAAAGCATATCAAAAGCTCGACCTGCTTGCAGTGCGAGACCAAGTCTATAAGGAACTTGGCAAGAAAAAATAAAGTCTGTCGAGGCGGCGCTGCCTTCTAGGCAGGCAGCGCCGCCTCAAAAGCGCCGCCTTTTCTTTTCATATTCAGATGCAAAGCAGGAGCCATCCACATGAAAAAGGTCTATCAATTTATTGGAAAGGCTGAGGTCATAATTTCAGCTACATGCTTCACCATCTCGCTTTTGCTTATATTTTCTGGTGCTATCGCAAGGACCTTAAGACACCCTCTAAACTGGTCGCAGGATTTGTCGCTTTTTCTTTTCGCATGGGGCGTTTTTCTAAGCGCAGATGCAGCAATGAGAGCCGATAAGCTTGTAAACATCGATCTGCTCATAAGCCGCTTATCTAAAAATATGCGAAAAATTTTCGCCACGGTTGTCTATGTCATCATTTTCATTTTCTTGATCTTTCTATCCTACAATGGCATCAAGCTAAGCATTTTTTCTCGTCGCAGAGTATTTCAGGGTATTCCAGGCTTTAGCTATTCCTGGGTCATGATGAGTATTCCTGTTGGATCCGCGTTGCAGATGATCACCATCATTCTCAAGATAAAAAACCTCTATAGAAAGGAAGAGCACTGATATGTTAATCGTTGCAATCTTGCTATTGGTATTTCTTGCTATCGGAATGCCTATCGCTTATGCAATTGGCATCTCTGGCTTCGCTTTCTTTCTTCAGCATCCAGAACTACCTATGACAATCATCGCCCAGTTGCCGATATCGCAGACACAAAATTTTACCTTGCTCGCAGTGCCGCTCTTTATCCTTGCGGGTAATCTAATGAACGCCTCTGGTATCACAAGTAGGCTCATTAAACTCTCCACAGTGCTCACTGGGCATATGCGAGGAGGCCTGGCACAGGTCAATGTAATGCTGTCGACTCTCATGGGAGGCGTATCGGGTTCAGCTATAGCGGATGCAGCAATGGAGGCGCGCATTCTCTGCCCCGCCATGATAGAAAAAGGATATTCGCCTGGCTTCACAGCAAACTGCACGGCTTGGACTGGCCTCATTACCGCAACGATTCCGCCTGGCGTTGGTATTATCCTCTATGGTGTAACAGGAGAAGTCTCTATTGGAAGGCTCTTTGCCGCGGGAATATTTGTAGGGATCTTTCTCACGGTGGTATACATGTTCACTGTATGGGTTATTTCGGGGCGCAAGGGTTACAAGGCTGAACGCGCTCGGGCTTCATTTCAAGAATGCATGCGGGCTATTGTGGAGAATATTTGGGCTCTGCTCTTCCCTATATTCCTTCTTGTAGGATTGAGAATCGGAATATTTACCCCATCAGAAGTGGGCTCGTTTGCTTGTGTATATGCAGTTCTCGTAGGCGTCTTCGCCTATAAGGAGCTCACTATAAAAAAGCTGGTGCAGACGCTCGGAGAAAGTGTGTTGGATGTCGGTGGCATCATGTTCATCATTGCGCTCTCTGGTATTTTTGGCTATGGAATCCCATTCGAGAAGATTCCAGATCTTATTTCCAATACAATCCTTGGTCTTTCGACTAATCGCTATATTGTCATGTTCATCATACTCTTCATTCTTGTCATCCTTGGAATGTTTATCGATGGGTCAGTAGTCATTCTGCTCTTTACACCAATATTTCTTCCTCTGGCTGCAAAGGTAGGATGGGATCCAGTGCATTTTGGAATTCTCTTCTGCACCATCATCACCATGGGGAATATGACCCCACCAGTAGGTTTGGCCATGAGCGCCGTATGTACTGTGCTAAATGTGCCTATCTCGGAATATATTAAAGATATGTGGCCGTGGTTTTGGGCAACCGTACTTGCTGTCTCGGTTTTAGTATTCTTCCCTGGCCTAGTGCTTGCATTACCAAGACTGCTTTTCTGAGAGCGAGAGGATAACATGGAACTACAAGGGAAAATCGCAATAATTACTGGTTCAGCAAGAGGAATCGGCTTGGAGATCGCCAAGACCCTTGCCCGTGAGGGAGCATTCTCTGTTATTGTAGATAGAAGTGGCGCGGAAGCTGCAGCAATATCCCTGCAAGAAAAGCAATATGGCGCGATGGCTGTTTCGCTCGACATAACGGATATAGATGCAGTGAACAATGCTGTAAAGACAATTATAAGCGCAAAAGGCCGAATCGATATTCTTGTCAACAATGCTGGCATTATAGCGCGAGGTAGCATCGTCGATCTCAGCAGAGAGCAATGGTTGCGAGTTATGGATGTGAATGTGAATGGTAACTTCTATTTCTGCAAGGCAATCATCCCTTATATGATTCAACAGCATTCGGGAAACATTGTGAATGTAACTTCAATTGCGGGGAAGATGGGCGATATCACAGCCGCTCCGGTATATGGAACTTCCAAGGGAGCTATCAATACTTTTACAAAATCGCTTGCTCGCCAGCTTGCCGAATATGGCATCCGAGTCAACGCTGTTGCTCCTCATGCTATCGAAACCAGCATGAGCTCCGAATGGACAACAGAAAAGAGGAAAGAAGTCATAGATGCAATTCCCTTAAAGAGAATGGGCAAACCCGAAGAGGTAGCGGAGGCTGTTCTATTCCTTGCTTCAGAACGCTCTTCTTTTATCACTGGCGAAATCTTGAATGTGAATGGCGGGATGCTGATGGACTAAGAATCATCGAGTCTAGAATGCCCGCTCGAAAACTTCTTCTTTTTGAGAGGAAAAGAATCGACCGCTTAGAATATTCTGCCTATTTATGCGCAAGTGCCGTTCGATGATCTTCACCGCTTCCGAAGAATGGGCTGCCAATGCGTCCACCAGATCGATGTGATCTCTAAAAGTCTGAGAGACATTCGGTTCTATGCCGATATCGTATACATAACTCATATTGAGATGTATGTTCAATTCCTTATAGAATTTACTGACAAACTGATTCTCAACCAGATTGCAGAGCTCTTTGTGGAATTGCCAATCGTGCTTAATGTATTTTCTAAGGTCGATCGGATCTTCTGAGATAGCCGTCTTCATTTCTTCTATTATTTTTCTTAGCACATCAAGGCGGGAATTCTCTATAGAGGCATATATAGACTTAACGCTATATATCTCGAGCATCTCTCGGGCGGCGATTGCGTCCAATATCGTCTCTCTTGTTGGTGTTCTGAGAAGGCACATGGAACGAGGTTTTATTTCCACAATGCCATCTGTTTCGAGCCTCTTTAGCGCCTCTCTTACTGGCATCATGCTGATATTCAGCTCTTCGGCTAGACGTCTCGTATTGATTGTTTCGCCATATTTCAGTTTTCCATTGCTGATCGAATTGCACAGATAAAGATAGACTTGCTCCGCCAGGCTCCGCTTTTCGATGATGATATTGTCTGATTCTTCCATTTTCGATTCCTTTCCTGATGATCTTTCTTTACTAAACCAGAATATACCCATTCTCCTTTGAAATCAATAATATCAGAAGCTGATATCTATTATCTTTTTAATTTCGATTTATTACACTACATGGGTGATCTAGCAGGCAATCTGCTTTGCTATGCCGTTATCCCATTACAATCTCTTGATTAGATTTCAAAAAGAGAATATACATCTTTCATAATCTATGAAATTGGCCTTCTTGCATCAGTCGACTGAGTCGCGGCGCGACTATATTCTAAATGGCCCTATTTCCTCTACTTTGATGCTTCTCGCAGCCCCTACACTCATGCTTGGCGTCGTGCAGGCACTCATGCCCCTCATGGATGGGCTGTTCGTAAACAATATCGCAGGAACTCTTGTGGCGAGCTCAGTTACCTTCAGCGAGCCAGTGATCAATATGACAACAGCGCTTGCACAAGGATTGAGTGTGGCTGCAATGGCTATTATTGGACAGCTCAATGGCCGCGGTGACCTCGAAGAATCAAAGCGTACTTCAACGCAAATTGTGGTCATGGGCTCGATACTTGGCTGTATTTCTGCTCCTTTCCTCATCTTAGCCGCCAAGATAATCTCAACACGCGTCAATCCCAGCATTTCTCACAACGTTTTTCTATATCTTTCGCTCTATGCGCTTGTGCTCCCGTTTTCTTTTATGGAATCTATTTACAATGGGATCAAGAACGCGAATGGCATACCAGAAGCGCCATTCATAAGAATGGTACTCATGCTTATCCTCAAGATTGCATTCAACTTCTTATATATCTATATATTGCGTATGGGGATTGTAGGTTGCGTCCTCTCTTCACTTTCCGCGAATATCATTATCACCGTATGGATGTTTTGGGAGCTGTTTCTAAAAAAAGGACCGGATAAGCTAGAACTCAAAGGATTCAAGTTCGATCCAGCTGCCGCCAAACAGCTATTTCGCATAGGTGCGCCTGCAATGGCAAACACCTTTATACTCAATCTCGGTTTTTTCCTTATCAACACCGAAGTAGAAAAATATGGACCCATAGTGCTCAATGGACAAGGAATAGCAAATAATATAACTCAAGTGGCCTTCAATGTTCCCAGTGCCTTCGGCTCGGCGGTTACGACCATGGTCAGCATGTATATCGGTGCGGAGAATCAACGAAAGGCTAAGGAATCCATGATCCAGGGAACGACTCTAAGCGCCTTAACGGCAGCCATTCTTATCGCCATCATAGTTCCTCTCTCATCGCGGCTGACTATCCTCTTTACAAGAAGGTCAGATGTCCTCGAAATAGCAAACAGGGCCTTGCATATATACACCTATTCCGTCATTGGCTTTGGAATTACAACCACGATCCAAGGAGCATTCATAGGGCTTGGGCGCACCAAAGTTCCGCTAATTCTGGGAATCCTGCGCATCTGGCTTCTGCGTTATGTTTTTGTTCTCGTAACGGAAAAATACCTCCAGTATTACGCAGTTTTCTGGGGAAACTTGTTTTCGAACTATGCAAGCGCGTTTATCGCCATTGTCTTGATATCCAGAACTAGATGGGAATCGGCAATAAGGCCTTCTCCACAATATGAGATCGCCAATGCGAAATAACAAAGGCGATCTCTTGGTGACATCCGCCAATGCTTTGCCTATCCGGCTTGAATCTTAATAACTCAAATCAAAAGATCCCTATCCTCGGCATATTCCGATCCTCGCACTTTCTTGAATAGGCGAACAAGTGCGGCGACATTCATTTTTTCCTTTTCTGGTCCGCTCAGGTCGGCTATGATTTCACCTTCATGCATCATTATTACTCTACTCGCTTGCTCGAGAGCTCGTTTCATGTCGTGAGTGATTATGAGAGCAGTAAGGTTATATTCGTCGATAAAGCGGCGCGTAAGAGCGTCTACAATCTCTGCATTCGCCGGGTCGAGCGCTGCCGTATGCTCATCCAACAATAAAACCGTGGGATGAGAGAGTACGGCCATCAGGAGTGTAATCGCTTGTCGCTGACCACCAGACAGCCTTGAGACATTCTCTCGAAGGCGGCTTTCGAGACCCATGCCTAGCTCAGCGAGCTTTTTCTCCATTTCTCGAGCAAATCGTGGGGGTGTCGCTATGCGAAATCTGCGAGAGCCTTTGCGAGCAGCGAGAGCTAGATTGTCGAGCACTGTCATTTCGCCAGCAGTACCAGCCATAGGATCTTGGCGAACTCGACCTAAATACATAGCGCGCTCCCATTCCGGCCAAGAAGTTACATCCTCGCCATTTAGATGAATTTGCCCGGCGCGCAATGGAATGCTCCCAGCGATAGCATTGAGGAGTGTGCTCTTGCCTGCTCCATTCGAACCTATTATCGATACTGTCTGACCTTGCTTTACCTCTAACGAGAGCCTATTGAGAACCGTATGTTCCTGCCCGCCTCCCAAATCGAAGCTTACGACGATATCTTCTACGCATATCATATAGGCATCCTTTTTTTCATGAGCGCTTCCTTTTAACTCGAGAAAGAGCTACAGAAGCTATTATAAGAAGCGCGGTCAAAAGCCTTAGATCGTTGGGGGTAATGCCGGCAACATAGCCCCAGGAGCGTGCGGCGTACATCAATGCTCTAAACAAGATCGAGCCAAAGAAAACCCTAAGAAGCTGAATGCTTATGAATTGCGAATGGATAATGAGTTCGCCAAGCATAACGGTGGCAAGGCCCGCTGCCACCACACCTTGCCCAAGATTGACATCGGCAAAGCCCTGATACGCGGCCGCCATTGCGCCAGAAAGACCCGGTAGTGCATTGGCGAGCATTATTCCCCAAGTTCTCAATCTATTCGGCTGGATGCCAGCCTGAACGACAGCATTTTCATTGTCTCCAAGCGCACCCATAGCAATGCCAATTTCTGTATGAAAGAAAAGATCGAGAAGCGCAAATAGCAAAAGGCACACTAGCACGCAAGAGGCAAAGAGCGACCACTCCGATGGAAGCGTGCCTCCAAGAAACGATCGCGCTAGTTTGAGCATGGGATTGTTGGTTATTAATGGATAGTTCGGCTTTCCACCAAGAATCCGCAAATTTATCGAGTAAAACCCCGTCATAGTGACAATACCTGCAAGAAGGGGCGGAACTCTTAGCTTATGATAGACGGCCGCCGTGGCAAAGCCCGCTACTCCTCCTGCGACAAAGCCTGCCAGCATTCCTGCTGGTACTGCCAAGGCATGCAGAAAACCATTAGGCGATAGATTAAGTGCCGAAGCTACTACCGCCCCTGCCGCAGCTCCCGCAGGGAAGGACCCCTCTACTGTCAAATCCGGGAAATCCAAAATTCTAAAACTTACAAAGACCCCAAGGGCGAGAATGCCATAGATGAGCCCTTCGACGAGTATTCCTTCGACCATTGATTACTTCCGCACAAGTTGATCATCTGAAATGACTACTTTCGCCCTATCGATTATGGACTGATCGACTGATATGCCGATTTTTCTTGCAGTATCGAGATTTAGTACGAAAGTCATGTCTTCGCTATCTTTTGGCAAAAATGCGGGGATATTCGCGGTCTTTTCTCCATTTAGGATGCGCACCACAATTTTGCCCGTGGCTACGCCCATGCGATAATAGTCATATCCGAGAGCCGCAAGCACTGGTATTGTCTCCGCAGAGGAGGGATCCGCAGTTACAATAGGAATCTTCTTCTCGATTCCTACTTCCGCGATCCCACTAAGCGCCGAGAAGACAGTGTTGTCATTACCAAGGTAGAGCCCATCGATTCGCCCTGCGATAGAGAGAAGCGCTTGTCTAGCCTCGGAGGAATTCGTGATAGTCGATTCTACATATTCGAGACTATGTTCTTGACAATATTCTCTGACTATCGCAGCTAAAGCCACAGAGTTTGCCTCGCCCGAAGCATAGATATTCCCGATTCGCCTTATACTTGGCTTTAGTGAACAGAGAAGATCTAATTGTTCCCGCACAGGAGTCATATCGGATGTGCCCGTAATGTTAGGTCCACCCTTATCCATGCTTTCTACGAGATCCGCGGCGACAGGATCCGTCACGGCGGAATAGATGACAGGGCGATCCTTAATCTGGTTTGCAAGCGCTTGAGCCATTGGCGTCGCAATTCCAACGGCGAGTGCAACCTTCTCCTGTTTAAAGTGCTGCGCAATCTGGGCAGCGGTGTTCATATCCGCATTCGCATTTTGCAGATCGACCTTATAATCAGGCTTCGATGCGGAGAGCTCATCTAAGATACCCTTTTCTATTGCATCGAGAGCCGGATGCGAAACAAATTTCGCCACACCGATAACTTTTGCACTCTTTGGCGCACAAGATAAGAGCAAGATCCCTATGCATCCAATCGTATAGAGCAACTTGGCAGAACGACTACTCATACAAACTCTCCTTTATGAAATGAAATAATTTTTGCATGCCTGAGCCATCGGCGCTTGCATGTTCCATGAAAACTATTGTTACTATGCATAGTAACATTTTCGGCATTGTATCTTCTGCGGTAAACTTCGTCAATATATAAAATGAAGAAAATTCAATAATTTTTAGAAAATTATCCTAAAGCTGCTTTAAGCCAGACTTTTGGAAAATAGCATTTCAAATTATGAAACAACATGTGCAAATATTAAAATATTATGCCTTTTAGAAATAAAAAGCTTTACTTTTGATAGAAACACCTTGACACGGAGTTTTAGGATATATATTCTTCGCAGAAATTGGCTTCATTCCATTTTTATGCGCATGTTTCGTATATGCGGAAGGAGGAATTATAATGAAGCAAAGAAAAATGGTTTTTGCAACCATTGTGAGCCTTGTACTTTTATTTGGAGCACAGGCTGTATTTGCGGCTCCAACCATCAAGATTGGTGTCGCCGGCGCACACTCTGGAGACCTGGCCTCCTATGGTCTGCCAACTGTCAATGCCGCCAAGCTGGTTGTCAAGGAATACAATGACAAAGGCGGCATCAATGGCCAAAAGGTAGAGCTCATCATCGAGGACGATCAATGCAAACCAGAGATCGCAACCAACGTAGCTGCCAAGCTAGTAAGCACAAAGGTAGTTGCGGTCATCGGACATATTTGTTCGGGAGCTACAAAGGCGGCACTAGGTATCTATAAGGATTCCAAATTGCTGTGCATTTCGCCATCCGCAACAACGCCTCCTCTCACACAGAGTGGTGAATATCCGAACTTCTTCCGCACAATCGCTCCAGATGATGCGCAGGCAAGGCTTGCAACAGACTTCCTTGTGACTGATCTCAAAGTAAAGAAGATCGCAGTACTCCATGATAAAGGCGACTATGGCAAAGGATTCGCCGAATCTGTCAAGGAGTTCGCCGAGGCAAAAGGCGTTCAGGTAGCTCTCTTCGAGGGCATAAATCCAGGCGCCCCTGACTATTCCGCCGTTGTCAACAAAGTTGGCAACGCGAAAGTCGATGCCGTGGTATGGGGCGGCTATCACCCTGAAGCATCCAAACTCGTTCAGCAGATGAAAGAAAAGGGAATAAATGTCGCCTTCATTTCCGAAGATGGCATCAAGGACAACACCTTCATCGAAGTGGCTGGAAAATACTCGGAAGGCGTCTATGCCACTGGCCCTACCGATACCTCTGCCAACCCAATGGCCATCAAGGCTATCGAAGCTCACAGGAAAGAATTCGGTTCTGAGCCAGGCGCATTCTTCTTGAATGCTTATGCCGCAGCCCAGGCGTTACTAAATGCTATCGCAAAAGCCAAATCCACGGATTATGATAAGATTGTGGCAGCCTTGCAGTCGGAATACGTAGACACGGTGCTTGGCAGGATCACATTCGACAAGAAGGGAGATATAGTAGGCTATGGAAACTCCCTTTTCCAAGTTCAGAATGGCAAGTTTGTAGTATTGAAATAAGAATCGTGTTCTTCTGAGACTCCAGAAGCCGTTCTGGCCTAAAAGTCGGAACGGCTTCTCTTTCCAATCATGTCCTCGAGGATCGGCACATGGAATATTTTACAAAGCTTTTTTTGAGTGGAACAGCAAAAGGCAGCATCTATGCCCTTATGGCCTTGGGCTACACTATGGTCTATGGCATTATTCAACTCATTAATTTTGCGCATGGCGAGATCTATATGATAGGCGGCTTTACTGCGCTTATTCTGGGGGGTTTTTTCTTTTCCAAGGGCATGCCCGTCAGCTTAGTCCTTGTTTTTTCGATTTTGCTTTCGATAATGTATGCCGCGGCATTTGGCTTTACGATCGAAAAGATAGCCTATAAGCCGCTTAGGGAAAAACCGCGCTTGTCGGCTTTAATAAGTGCCATCGGTGTTTCGATAATACTTCAGAACTTTGTGCTCCTCTCTCAGACCGAGAAATTCCTGCCATTTCCCAACTATCTTCCTGAATTTGCCTGGTTATTGCCATATAAAGGATACCTAAATTCTACCCAACTCATAATCCTCATAACCACTGCAATAATAATGGTTCTGCTGACCTTAGTTATAAAGTTCACTCGCATGGGAAAAGCGATGCGGGCTACCGCACAGGATATGCATATGGCTCAACTCGTAGGTGTCGATATAAATCAGGTTATTTCGCTAACTTTTGTCATCGGCTCGGCACTTGCAGCCATTGGGGGCGTACTGATCTGTTCCTACATGGGGCAAATCAATTATTACATCGGCTTCATTGCTGGCATTAAAGCTTTCGTTGCCGCGGTTCTAGGGGGTATTGGAAGTATCCCCGGAGCAGTTCTCGGAAGTTTTATCCTTGGGTGGACAGAAAGCTTCGGCACAGGCTATGTCTCGAGCGATTATGAAGATGCCTTCGCTTTCCTTATTCTGATAATCATCCTCCTCATAAAGCCCGATGGAATTCTTGGTCGAACTCGAAGACAGAAGGTCTAGATTATGAAAGCACGCTCAATTCTTAAAGAAATCGGAAAATCTCTGATTATAGCCATTGGATGCATGGTCTTGTTATTCCCCCTTATGGTTATGAAAGTCAACGTGACAAGGGGGGTTGCTCATATCAATTTCCGCTGGAATATTCTTCCTCTAATTGGAATCGTAGCATTTGTGCTCTCCCTTGTCTGGAGCAAGGCTCTCGAGTGGAACGAAAAACGGGCTAGTGCAAAAAAGATGGAGAATGGACTGGTCAACAACCAAGCGCTAAGTGGAAGATATCTTAAGAACCCTGCGCTTCGCCCCATATTCCTTTTTGCACTCTTCGGATTTGCCGTGGCTTTTCCTTTTCTTTTTGGTATGTACCACACCAATGTCATGATCACTGCATTTATTTATGTGATCTTAGGCTTGGGTCTCAATATCATAGTGGGACTCGGAGGGCTTCTAAATCTAGGATATTCAGCTTTCTTCGGAATTGGAGCCTATACTTATGGGCTTATATGGAAATATATCGGGCCTTCTTTCGTTGCAGCCGGCGTCAATCCAGGCTGGCTATTTTGGATATCGCTTCCTCTAGCGGGCATTGTCGCAACGATCTTTGGCATAATATTGAGTTTGCCAGTATTGAGACTTAGGGGCGATTATCTTGCAATTGTCACCCTTGCCTTTGGTGAAATCTTCCACATGGTAATGCAGAATGCCGGAGATCTGACAGGAGGCGCTACCGGCATAAGTCTTATTCCTCGTCCCTGGTTCTTTGGCCAGAAACTGCGCCCCCCAGAAGCTGCCACGTATATATACTTCATAGCTTTTGTTTTCGTAATCATAACGATATTCGTCGTAAGACGAATCGAAGATTCGAGAGTTGGAAGAGCGCTCGAAGCGATGCGCGAAGATGAGGTAGCCTGCCAAGCTATGGGAATCGATATGGTCAAGAACAAGCTGATAACCTTTGCGGTTGGCACATTCTGGGCTGGAATTGCTGGGGTGCTGATGGCTAGCCAAACTACCTATATCAATCCGGACAGCTTTACTCTATGGGAATCGATAATGATCCTTATGGCTGTTGTCATAGGCGGAACGGGCTCGATTCCAGGAGTAATTGCTGGAGCAATACTCTTGAAACTTTTGCCCGAGTATTTCCGCCCATTAGCGCAGTACCGGATGCTCATATATGGCATTGCAATGATCCTCGTCATCATTTTCAAGTCCGATGGCCTCATTCCTCGCAAGCGCAAGCAATACACCTTCAAAGAAAAGGAGCTTGCAAAATGAGTACGGAGAAGCTGCAATACCATAATGAAATCCTGGAAATCGACAATCTAGTAATGACTTTCGGAGGGCTTCGTGCAATAGATGGAGTATCGATGCACATCGACGAAGGAGAGATCGCCGCTCTAATAGGCCCGAATGGCGCTGGAAAAACAACGATCTTCAACTGCATCACAGGTGTACACAAGCCTACCGAGGGAAAAGTAAAGATCCGAAACCGAGATGGACATGCCGAGGAGATCCAGGGTCAAAAGCCCAATGTCATCAACCGCAAAGGCCTAGCCCGAACCTTTCAGAATATCCGCCTTTTCAACAATATGACTGTGCTTGAAAATGTCATGATTGGCCGCCATAATTCGCTCAAGGCAGGAGTCTTCGCAGCAATAATGCGGAATGCTCCAACAAAGCAAGAAGAGCAAAGAGTCATCGAGGAGAGCTATGCAATCCTTAAGAAACTCAAACTCGACGCCTATGTCAATGAAATGGCAAAAAATCTACCTTATGGTGAACAGCGACGCCTCGAGATAGCTCGCGCGCTTGCAACAGATCCTTTTCTGCTTCTCCTTGACGAGCCTGTT
>MWDY01000247.1 GCA_002070755.1 Spirochaetes bacterium ADurb.Bin110
TAGGGAGAATCGTGCCATGCAGATGGACATAGAGCTTGTCATAGCAAGCTTGAACTTTCTCATGAATAGCCTCTAAAAGAGCATGTGGCTCCATACCGGCCCATTCTTCGTTGGTCTGTCCTGTCAGTGCAGCTGTCTTGACGGCCGCGACACGCACCATGAAGAATTCATCCAGATTCGATGAAAAAATGCAAATAAAATTTAGCTGTTCGAGTAGAGGCAAAGAAGTTTTGAGTCCTTCTTCCAAAACGCGCGCATTGTAATCGAGCCACGAAAGCTCACGATTTAGCATCGGAAATTCTTTCATACTCTTCTCTTTTTGCTCACATTGAGATGTTCTAGATTAAGACTGGCATGAGTCCAAAGACATCTTCGAACATATCGCCTTTCTCTGCGAGAGAGAGCTTTTCCAGCGAAAAATCCTGTGACTCCGAAGTCCGAATTATGAATCTATCTTCTGTCCGTTCAAAAGAGAGTTCCTTGATACGGCCTTGATGGCTTCGATCGAGCGCATCGGCAACACGAAGAATAGCCGCCAATTTGAGCACGATGATGCGGCCTTCTCGCGGAAGGGCAATGAAATTGACATGGGTAGAAAGCGGCTGGGACTTTCGGTGGTATCGCACCACATTCGATACTATGTTGATATCATCCCTGTTGAGACCAAATACCTCCGAATTGGCGACGATATACTCGCTGTGTTTGTGGTGTCCACTTGTCCTTATGTAAGTCCCTATGTCATGAAGAATTGCTGAGATTTCGAGCAGCATTCTCTCATGGATGCCAAGGCCATGTTCCTTTTTGAGGGCATCGAATATCTTGAGGCTAAGGTTTCTCACATGAGCGGCATGGGCTTCATCATAATGGAACCGCTTACCAAGAGCGCGAGCTGATGCCACTACCTGTCTGCGTAGTTCCTCTTCGATTTTTTTATCCATGCCCTGTACCTGCGCAAGCAAAATGCCTTCGCGAATGGATATGTTAGGCACGATGATGGTATCTGCTCCTGTTCTTTCAAGAAACATGCGCTCGATCGTGAGCCCTGCTGCATAGCTTTCGGCTTCATTCCATGAAAGGTGATATTGAGCCATGCACTCCTCGGCGGGCATACTCGCAACATAGTCTGCAAACTCGATGAACTGTTTGCGGTCTAGTACTGTGTAGTTGCTAAAGGCCTTCTCTGAAAGGCAGTGTGCAGCAAAGCGCGCATCTGCACCAATAAGAACGAATGTGCGCACAGAATCGAGCTGTAAGTCCTCGGCCAAGATATCGCAGGCTGTCTTTATGTTGCTTTCGAGATACATTTCTATAAATTGCCTGGGCTGCTGTGCTGATTCTCGGATCTGTTCATCTATTCTAAGAGTGCCGATGCTAAGGCTGTGGCTTGAGACCATTTGCCCCTTTCTTAGAAGCATTAGCTCTGTAGTGCCACCTCCCACCTCTAGAATCATTGAATTCGAGCGGCCGAGATAGGATCTTTCGTCCTCGAGTGCCTTTTTTACTGCCAAGTACATAAGATGATTCTCTTCTATGTCCTCGATGATCCGAACATGATAACCTGTCTGTAGGTTTATGCGATCTATAAAAGTATCTCTGTTCGAAGCCTCTCGGAGCGCGCTCGTTCCTATTACCTGGATATCTGAAGGGTTTAGACCATAACCTGCGAGAAGCTCACTGAATGAGTCAAGTATAGCAATTGTTTCTCTCATACCATCTCTAGAAATATTGCCCATAGTGAACACGTCGCGACCAATGCGGGATTGTTTGGAGGCTCTATCGAGGATCTTTAAGTCTCCTTTCGAATCGATCTCGGCGATTATGAGACGTATTCCAGTTGATCCTATTTCTATTGCAGCATGGATACCAGGTGGATTCCCGCTATTTTCCTTTAGTTCTTGCGATTTCTGAGAGACTGTCTCTGACATATAATTTATTATATCATCTTCACGCTGACTAAAAATACTAGCCAGAATTTTCCATGCATTGTACACTCTCGCTGTATGAATCCTAAAATGAGAAGAGAGTATGGCATCACTAAAGGGATTTTATCGATTTTTAGCCTTGCTCTCATTCTATTCTGCATTTTGCTGTCTGGCTGCGCGAGATTAGAAGGATGGGGTCTGGTCATTTGGTCTGTAAAAGGAACAGCGGCTAAGGCGGGCACCATCGTTCCTGTTTACCTAAAATCGAATATAAGCAAAACCTATATAATCGGTTTACTCGAAGACAGTAAGACAAAAATAGAAGTTCCTTTTGCCACGATCGAGTTCTTTACTTCGAAAAAAGCGGCAGAAAAGAGAGCAAAGGAATTTGCGCCTTATGCTCTCTATTACTTAAGTGCCGGGCGAGATGGCCTTCCTGTGCGCGATAAGCCGAGCGTGACTGGCCGGAGAGTCTATCGCTTGAGGCTTGGCGAATCGGTGAAAGTTCTTAACAGAGTAGAAGGCGAAGCGGTATTCACAGGAGGGAAAGCGCTCCCTGGAGAGTGGTATTTTGTACAGGCTACCGACGGCACGCGAGGCTATGTATTCAGCAATACCATGATTCTATATGAGGAAAAAGAAGGCATAAGTGTGCCTGTATTAACAACGGCTCCGACTCCCAGCGCTCCATTGCTCGATATGATCTACGCAAAACCCTGGCGTCCAGCCTATTATCAGATCATGCTAGATGAAGATACCGTCGATCCAGACCTTTTCTTGCTCCAATATGGGCTTTTTGCAGATGCAAAGAATTCTCAGGTCAGAGTCGAGCTGCCCGGCTATTCGAAGGCCTTTAGTTTCAGTTCAGTGAGCCAAGTGGAGGACTGGCTTGCGTTCGAAGGATCGAGCCTTAGAATCAAGTTCGAAAATGAATCGACAATTGTAGCGGATTGGAGTGGTCTAGAGCCTATACTCCCTGAAGAAGGCTGGACTCTTGGAGGACAAGCAGCTCGTTTCGTACACCTGGATACATCGATTCCAGTTATTATCTCAGGAGAGAACTCACGCCGTGATTCGGAATTGAAGATCTTTTTCCAGAGAGTCTCACAGCTTCAAACAGATGGTAGTTCTTCGGTGACCTTTCTTTCTGACCATGCGGGGATTCTAACTATAGACCTCAAAGGGAACTTCGAATGGAGCCATTTCGATCAACTACCTGCTGGTTTTGCCCCTGAAATCTCGCCAGGATCAGATACTAATGCCTTAAAAGGCAAAATTCGGTTCGGGCTGCATCTAGGGGCTCCACTTTCATCCTATTGGATGGGTGGTTTTTCACTCCTTATGGGTAAAGAATCCCAAAGGTATGATTTTGTATATCGCTTCGAGAATGAACAGCTTATCATTGCTAAAGCGATTCAGGTGAGCCTAAGAGGAACTACGGAGGGCATCGATTCGAGATTCTCTCCTGTAAACTATTATCTTATAAGTAAATAAGGTTGAGATAGCATGCCCTTTCTGCAGTTGAGCGGAATTAGGCTTTCATTCGGCGCCTGCGACCTTATATTGAATGCAAGCTTGAATTTACAGGATGGGTCTCGCGCAGCATTGACGGGCCCCAATGGCGCTGGCAAGTCGACACTTATGAAAATAGCTGCGGGACTTGTCAAACCCGATGCAGGAGAAGTCATCGCGACAAAGGGCGCTCGCATAGCCTACCTTCCGCAGACAGGAGTTCAATTCGAATCAGGTACTGTTCATGAAATCGCAGAAAACGCATTTTCATTCTATCATAATCTTCTAAACGAACAGGAAGAAATTGGTCGATCGCTGGATTCCTCTCTTTTGAGCGAAAAAGAAACAAAACGCCTTCTTGCGAAGCATCATGAAATAACTGAGAAGCTAGAGCAGTCAGAATACTGGACCCGAGAGGAGAGAATATCGGAAGTTTTAAGCGGGCTCGATTTCAAGATAAAGGATTTCGGACGCCCTGTGTCTGAGCTATCTGGTGGCTGGCAGATGCGACTTGCGCTAGCAAAGATATTGCTCGAAGAGCCAGATATCATGCTGTTAGACGAACCAACCAATTACCTCGATTTAGAGGCGCGCACCTGGCTAGAAGATTTTCTTAAAGCCTACCCTGGTGCTGTATTAGTAGTTTCGCATGATAGGTACTTTCTCGATGTTACAGTACGAGAAGTATATGAGCTATTCAATAGCACGCTTACGCGCTATGTGGGGACCTATAGTCAGTATGAAATACGAAGATCTCAAGAGCTAGAAGCGCTTTTCGAGGCTTGGGAGCATCAGCAAGAAGAAAAACAAAGGATCGAAGATTTCATACGGCGCTTTAGATACAAGGATTCCAAGGCTGCTCAGGTCCAGAGTCGCATTAAAATGCTGGAAAAGATGACACCTATCGAGATCCCAGAGGGCATGAAGCGGATTCACTTCTCTTTTCCGCCAGCGCCAAGATCTGCTCGTGTGGTCCTAAGAATGCGCGAGCTCTCCAAATCTTATGGAGAACTCATGGTAATAGAACCATTTTCTCTCGAAGTAGAGCGTGGACAAAAACTGGCTATTATAGGTCCAAACGGGGCAGGGAAATCTACCCTCATGCGCATCATTGCAAAAGAAGATAACCCAACAGGCGGGGAAGCTATATTAGGAGCAAATGTCCTCGTTGGTTATTTTTCGCAGGAATCGGCAGAGATCATGGAATCGACCTCGACGGTAGAAGAAGAAGCCGAATCTGTCTGTCCGCCCGAGATGCTTCCAAAGATTCGCAATCTGCTTGGAGCCTTTCTTTTCCGCGATGATGATATAGAAAAACCAATCTCGGTGCTATCTGGAGGTGAGCGCTCGCGGCTAGCTCTTCTTAAGCTTCTTCTAAAGCCTGCAAACCTCCTGGTCCTAGATGAACCAACCAATCATTTGGATTTGACTAGCAAAGACATTTTGCTCGAAGCCCTGAGTAGGTTTGAAGGCACAGTCATTTTTGTATCTCACGATCGTCAATTCCTCGATGAGCTTCCGGATCGAGTTCTGGAACTCTCCTGTGGGAATGTGCCAAGCCTCTATTATGGGAACTATGCCTATTATCTAAAAAAGAAAGCTGAAAAAGAGAATGTGAGGTTAGAGGCTATCCAAGAAGATATTCGAAAGCCTAAACAGCGTTGGCAAAGTGATACAACCTCAGTCTCTTCTGTCACAAACCAGACTTCAATTTCAAACAGGGATTGGGAAGAAGAAAAAGCACACAGAGCTCGATTGCGCAAGCTTAAACGGCGGGAAGAAGAGATTTCCACTCGCATTGAAAAGATTCAGACAGAAAAAGAAAGGCTTCAGGAGGAATTGGCTCAGCCTCGAAACTACATAAATGGAGAAAAAACGCGGCGCATTCTAAACGAGTTGGAAGTCCTCGATCGAGAGACAGAAGCTCTAAATGAAGAATGGCTCGAAATTGCTCAGTCTTTAGCCGAGGAAGCTTGAGGACTTAAAATAGGCTTCTTGAAATTGAAAAGCGCGGATTAAAGCATTTAAGATTAAGGATTCTTATTACTCTCGAGCTTTTCGATCATCATCTCGGAAAGCACTTTCCATGTAGGGGACAAGCTCGATGCATCAGGCTCATTATAGCGTTCGATTATTTCCCTAAAGCCAGCAATCGCCTTATCCTTATTGCCTTTTTTGTATTCAATAAAGGCTATTTCATACTTTGCATTGAGCATGTAGTTAGGATCGCTGCCATATCTCTCTAGTAGCACTTGATAATAATACTTGGCACCATTGAGATCATAGACATCATATCGTTCCTGGGCTAGCTGAATGATCTTCTGAGCGCTTGCATCTTCAGGGACGGGCGTAGGCGAAGAAGCACAGGAAAACACCAGAAACCCGACGAGTGAGAGAGCAAATAAGGCTACATAGCGCAAAAGCAATTTATGCATGTGATTTCCTTATAGTTGGTAATTATGCTATACTCGCCGAACGAGGTCAAGACGAGCCATGATAGCAACATTCATCAATGCAGGGGCCATTATTCTGGGTTCACTCATTGGTCTTTTTATACGAAAAGGCATAAAAGAAGAATATCGAAAGGTTGTGTTTACGGCGGCAGGATTCACATCGCTTACAATTGGTATTCAAATGGTGCTAAAGACCAGCCATATCCTTTCTTTTGCCCTTGCATTGATGGCAGGAGGACTTCTGGGCACTGCGCTCAACCTCGAAGGCGCGATCGAGGGGCTTGGAGATGGTCTCAAAAAACGCTTTGCGCGCAGCTCCGAAGACACTTTTGCGACTGGATTTCTCAATGCTTCGGTTTTGTTCTGTGCGGGCGCCATGACGATAGTGGGTTCATTTAATGCAGGGACCGTAGGGGATTATTCGCTTCTCTTGACAAAGAGCGTGCTCGATGGTTTTGTCTCGATTATATTTGCTGGGGCGATGGGAATTGGCGTAGCATTTGCTGCTCTTTCCGTTCTTGTGTATCAAGGAGCTCTTACTTTGCTATCCGAGTACTTAAAGCCTTATGTCAGTGACCTAATGCTGAGCGAGCTCACAGCTATCGGAGGAGCGCTTGTAATTATGATAGCTCTAGGGCTCTTAGAGATTAAGAGCTTCAAAACCGCTAATTTTCTTCCAGCAATGGTTATCATTATAATTCTCGTCCTTGCAATGCCATTTATGACATTTCTATAATTAAGACATGAACAGGTATGGCCAGAGTAATATAGACCATAGATTCGTCCATACTCGGCGCGAAGATAATGCGGGTGAATGGTATGCGTTGGATAATGCTGCAATAATCATGCCAGCAGTCACCGACGATATCAGCACGAGTCTTTTCCGGCTGGAAGCAGAGCTAGATGAGCCTATTGAGGCTGAAACCTTGAAAAAGGCCCTTGCCCTTACCGTGAAGCGCATGCCCTATTTCAATGTAATGCTCCGCAGAGGATTTTTCTGGTACTACTTTGAGCCTTGCAAAACAATGCCATTGATTCTTCTAGATTTGCGTTTTCCTTGTCAGGGATGGAACATAAATATCCGTGGAACGCGCATGTTTCGAATTCTTTGTGAGCAGAACAGAATTTCGGGCGAGTTCTCGCATGCCTTGACCGATGGCACAGGAGGTATAGCTTTTTTTAAGTCTCTTCTTGCGAATTATCTCATATTGAAGGGTGTAGACCCTGGTGTACAACTAGGGGAAGGCGAGTGGAGAGACATAATTGTCTTTTCAGGCGATATGAGCGCCTCAGCGAAAAGCGAAGAATTCGAAGATGCTTATCAGCGGTATTTTCCCAATGGATTACCATTCCCGGACTTAAGGCCGCATGCTTTTCATTTGAGTAAAACCTGCTTGCCCAAAGGCCAGTATCGTGTAATCTCGGGGAAGTTACTTGCCAGCGAAGCTATAGCGGAGGCTCATCGGAGAAATGTCAGCCTTACCGAACTCATATCAGCTGTCTATCTCGATGCCTTGCAGCATATATGGCATACAACGAAGCCCCATCCGCGCGAGCCCTATGTTTCATTAGAGATACCCATCAATCTGCGACAGCTTTTTCCTTCGTGTACCTTTCGCAATTTTTCTCTTTTTGTGCTTATCAGCGAAGATATGCGGCTAGGTATGAGAGATTTCGATGAGCTGGTATCGCGGACTCATTACCAGATGAAGCTCGAATATGATCGAATGAGCATAGCAAGACACTTGTGCCGTAATGCCGGAAGTGCGAGAAATCTGGCTGTCCGATTGGTTCCTCTTAGAGTTAAAGATTTTTTTGCTAAAGTCTTTTTCTCGAAATTTGGCGAGAGCATGCTTTCTGGTTTCATTTCCAACATAGGCCAACTGAAAATGCCTCCAGCTTTTGCTTCTCACATAGTGAGCTTTGGATTCATACCCGCTCCAAGCATGGCTACCATGACAAATGCCTCAATGCTGAGTTGGAACAACGACCTTGTTATCAATTTTGGAAGCTTAGCCCAATCGCGCGACCTCGAGAAGCTATTCTTTAGACGATTGCGAAGCTTAGGATTGCATGTCGACGTTTCATGCCGATCCGACAATGAACTACAAGGATATTAGAAGTGAAAGAGAGGGGGGCTAATCATGCCATATTGTCCTGATTGTGGGGTGGAAATAGGCAATGCCAAAAAATGCCCGCTTTGCGGAACCCCAAATCCGAGAGCGTATGAAGAGAAGAATCTAGTTACCGACTCGATAGACGACCAGACAAGTTCTGAAAAAGAAATCTGCTCCGCCGAAAAGCGGACGATTGTTTGGGAAGTACTCTCGGTGACATTGGCTATCGCCATATTGGTGCTCGGCGCCATTAATCTCTTTGAATCTAGGCGATTCTCCTGGTCCCTCTACGCCATTGTATCGATTTTCTTTGTATGGGTGGAATTGACGGCGTTTTTTATGTTGAAAAAGAGAGCTGTTCTTCGCATCTTATTGAGCGTTCTTGCACCACCATTATTGTTCGTAACAATCGGGTACGTTTCCGGTGGTCAGCGATGGGCACTTGGTCTAGCGGTTCCAATCATAGTCCTTGTAGAATCTCTCGTTGGCTTGGTTTACTTCTTATTTGAGAAAAGCAAGCAGAAGGGACTGAATCTGATTGCTTACGTGACAGTGGCTATAGCGCTGCTCTGTTTTTGCCTTGAGGTGTTTATCGATCTATTTGTGAATGGAGTTGTTGTGCTGCAATGGTCTCCTATCTGTGCTATTGCTCTTTTATCCATCGCGGTTTTCTTCTTATACCTTCATTTTCGTGTTTTCAAGAATACGGATTTGCATCGCCTTTTTCATTTTTAATGCTTCAATCTAGCGAGATAGACCTATTAGATGACGCTAGGCTAGCTTAGTTGAGCTTGGATGAGACTCTTATTGTCTTATCCTGATGGTGAAAACCTGGCATTGTATCCGAAAATTTTTCCATCCCTTGACATATTCTGCGATTTTTTGTAAGCTCTTATTGCGCCGCAGGGTAGAGCAGTTGGCAGCTCGTCGGGCTCATAACCCGGAGGTCGGAGGTTCGAGTCCTCTCCCTGCTAGATGGGCCGCCTTCTGTTAGAGGGTGGCCTATTTCTTTTTGTCAGAAATCATGATTGAAAACAGAAAACCTATAGCGATAAAAACAGTTCCTACAATAAAGGAAATCTTAATGGCTTGAGAAGGCTGAGTATCCTTGATATAGGCCGTAATCTGAGGGCCGATTACTCCACCAAGTGACCATGCGGTCAATACAGCACCGTACATAATAGTCATTTTTTGCGGTCCAAACAGCTCAGAAATTGTAGCAGGCATCATTCCAAATCCTCCCCCATAACAAAAGAGGATCCAGCAAGCACATATAGCAAATACCCATGGGCTCCTTGTAAATATCAGTAGGAGGAAGATCAGCATTTCGCTCCCAAGCAAAAGCCGATAAGCCTTCATTCTTCCAAATCTGTCCGAGAAAGCTCCCCACAGCAACCTTCCTACACCATTGAAGATAGAAGTTACAGCAATAAGAGTTGCTCCCATCGAGGCAAGAGCTTCCGCTGTGGAAGAAGGCTTTCTATTTAGAATAAGCTCTTGGAACATAGGTGATTGAAAGCCGATGATAGATATTCCCGCACTGATATTGCAGAACAGGATCATCCATACCACAAGGAATCTTTTTGAAAAAATATCTTTCGAGGCTTGTTTCAAAGATAGAGAAATATCTGTTTTTGCTTTTTCTTGCTTTTGTTTGCCAGAATTGGAAGAACGGGGTGGTTTTGATTGTCCAGGCACACTTTCTGGTGGGTCTTTCATGGCAAGAGAAGCAGGAATTGTTATAGCGGCAAAAAGCAATGCAAAAGTAAGAAAGGACTTTACGAGATTTCCGGCATATAATCGCAAGAAAATTGGTGCTATGACCTTGCTCATAAAAAGCGCGCCAAAGCCAAATCCCATTATTACCATACCGGTTGCAAGTCCCTTTTTCTCTTGGAACCATTTGGAAACCGTAGCTACCGGTGTTACATATCCAAGCCCCAGTCCTGTGCCTCCTATTAAACTGTATCCTAAATATAATAGAGCTAATGATTTGAGCGATAGCGCAATGGCTGCAAGAAGATATCCAAGGCAAAAAAGAGCGCTTCCAATCATGGCAATTTTGCGCGGGCCTGCATTAGGAAGTATTACCCCGCCTACAGCAGCAGCCATGCCAAGGAAGAATATAGCCAACGAAAAAACAAGCGAAACTTGGGCATTATTCCATCCGAAGGTCTGCATAAGCGGTTCCTGGAAATAACTCCAGGCATAGACTGTCCCAAAGCAGAGCATTAACATGGCACCTGCAAAGACCATATCCCATCTATAAGCAACTTTAGAATTCTTATGTGAGGCTTGCGCCTTTTGATTTGACATGATTGTATCCCTTCAATTATCGGTATTCAGCATGCGCTAGAATCTATAACCAGTCAATGCCAAACTCAAAGCAGGCGCTGGATTGGAATATGGAAAAACCGAGCTTATATGTTCTGGATGCGCGATTATTGGATGCGCGACTATTTTTTCCATTGCGGACCTACTAAAAAGATTATAAAATATTTGAGATTATATTTATTAATTTGGAGGCGATACTATGAGAGCAATTCGCAAAGCAATGCTAGTTTTAGCATTTGTAACGTTGCTAGTGCCAGTCTTTGCAAAGGCCGGTCAGACCTTAATAGTGTATTCAAGTGTCGATGAGGTAAACGCAAAAAAGATTCTAGATGCATTTACAGCGCAAACCGGCATCGCTGTACAGTTCGTTCATCTATCATCCGGACCAGCTTATGCGAGAATCAAGGCCGAATCGGCAAATCCCCAGGCAGATGTATGGTTTGGCGCTCCTAGCGAAAACCATATCGTAGCAAAGGAAGATAAGCTCACTCAGCCATATAAGGGGCCGAACTTTGATAAACTCGGCAAAGAGTTCAAGGATCCCGAGGGATACTGGCGCAGCTTCTACATGAATCCCATGGCCTTTGCAGTGAACAAGGAAGTTCTTGCTCGAATAGGAGCGCCAAAACCCACGAGTTGGGCTGATTTGCTCAATCCAGCGTACAAGGGGCAAATACAGATGCCATCTCCCCAATCTTCTGGAACCGCTTACAACATCGTTGCTTCGCTCGTCGTGCTCATGGGTGAAGATAAGGCATTCGATTACATGAAAAAGCTTGCTCCAAACATTCAGACCTATACATCCTCCGGTACAGCTCCATCGCAAGCGGTTCAAGTAGGACAGTGCGCAATAGCCATTCAGTTTACGCCAGCGTTTTTTGAGGCAATTGACAAGGGCTTCCCCATAGAAGTCATTTTCCCCAAGGAAGGTGTCTGGTTCGAAGCGCCCGCCGTCTCTATCCTTAAAGGAGCCAAGAATCTTGAAGCAGCAAAGACCCTTGTGGACTGGCTTTCTTCTGTTGAAGGTCAAAAAGTCTATACAGAACTAAAAACATATTTTTACCCGGTGATTCCAGGCGTTCCGCTAGGCAAGGGAATGCCCGCTTTTGAGTCTCTTAAGACCATCGATGTCGATGTCCTCTGGGCTGGCGAGCAGAAGAAAAGACTGGTAGAGCGCTGGGTCAACGAAGTCCTAAGCGCAAAGTGAGCAATTGATGCAGGTATCTGGATTCCGGGCGAGGACCAATATCAAGCGTCTCGCCCGCGATCCGGTGCTACTGGCTGTTATCCTGCTGGTCACCGCATCGCTTGCAATATTTATACTTTATCCTTTGGTTGAAGTAGCTACTACGAGCCTCGATGTTGGCGGTGGCAGGCTTGGGTTTGGAGTATATGCTGAAGTTGCAAAATCAGCCTATATTCGCAAGGCTCTATATAATAGCTTAATGATGAGCACCCTGACGGCGATTGTTGGTACTATTATTGGCTTTATTTTTGCCTTTGCGGTTGTGCGTGCTAAAGTTCCATTGTCAAGATTCTTCAATACTATGGCAGTGATTCCTATTGTATCGCCACCATTTATTGGCGCTTTAGCGATCATCATGCTTTTTGGAAACAATGGGCTAATCAGCTGGAATCTTCTCAAGATTCAGAATTTTCCCATTTATGGATTCAATGGACTTTTTATTGCTCAGGTAGTCACTTTTTTCCCTGTATCCTATTTGACTTTGAAAGGTGTACTCGAATCGATGAACCCGATCCTAGAGGATGCGGCGCTGGATCTTGGAGGAACAAGGTGGAAAGTCTTCAAAAAAGTTACTCTGCCGCTAGCTATTCCGGGTATCGCAAGTTCTGTGCTTCTTCTTTTTGTCGAGACTCTTGCGGATTTCGGTAATCCTCTTATTCTTGCAGGGAGCAAATTCCCTATGCTATCGGTCCAGGCATATTTGCAGATCGTAGGCATGTATGATCTTCCGAAAGGCGCTGCTATTTCGATTTTGCTTCTAGTGCCCTCGTTGCTTGCGTTCTATCTTCAGCGATGGCTTGTAGGAAGGCGCAAATATACAACAGTGACAGGAAAACCACAGCAATCCACGACACAGATTGTAAGTCCAGGAGCCAGGGTGGCCTTGTTTGTGGCCTGCTTAATAATCGCGCTACTCGTTGCGATGATCTATTTTTCTATTGTTGTCGGTGCTTTCGCGAAGGTGTGGGGTTACGATCATAGGCCTACTCTGGACCACTTCAAATTCGTATTCGGCGTTGGGTTCAAAGCAGTGCGCGACACACTCATAATTGCTGGTACAGCGACGCCTTTTGCAGGGCTTTTAGGCATGGTAATCGCATATCTTGTCATGCGAGTCAAATTCCCTGGTCGGCGTTTCGTAGAATCGGTGAGCATGCTGAGCTTTGCAGTGCCTGGTACAGTTATTGGCATAGGATATATCCTTGCCTTCAACCATCCTCCTTTGGTATTGACAGGGACATTGACCATTCTCCTTCTGAATTTTGTGTTTAGATATATTCCAGTGGGAATAGAATCAGGCAAAGCGATCCTCTCGTCTATAGATCCTTCGATTGAAGAAGCAGCTATCAACCTGGGAGCGGATGCGCGCAAGACCTTCACCAAGGTCACTCTTCCAATGATTTTGCCAGCTTTTTTTTCAGGTCTTGTTTTCGCCTTTGTTCGCGGAATGACAGCTGTTAGCGCTGCGATTTTCCTTGTTTCCTCGAGATGGAACCTGATGACGGTTCATATAATGGCGCAGGTGGAATCCGGAAATCTAGGAGCAGCAGCGGCATATAGTCTTTTGCTTGTATTGATTGTTATAGCAGCGATATCGCTTATCAGGGCGACCTTGAAGACACAATATGCAAAGTTCGGTGGCTCAATGCTTCACTTCTAGGAGAATACATGAGTGTCAGGCTAATCAACATTTCCAAGGAATTTTCAGATCCTGAGCGTGAAGGAGGCAAAGTGCTCGCCGTAAGGGATTTCGATCTCGAGATTGCCGAAGGCGAATTTGTGACTTTGCTTGGACCTTCCGGCTGTGGCAAAACGACAACATTGCGTGTAATTGCTGGCTTCGAGACGCCTACTACAGGGGAGGTATGGATAAACGGCAAGAATGTCAATAATGATCCACCTAATAAGCGCGATACATCGATGGTATTCCAGAGCTATGCTATTTTTCCCCACATGTCAGTAGAACAGAATGTGGGTTTTGGTCTGGAACTCAAAGGTCGCCCTAAAGCTGAAATTTCGCGCGAGGTGCACCAGATCATGGAAGTAATGGGAATTGCAGACCTTGCTCATAGACGACCAGATCAGCTATCTGGAGGACAACAGCAGCGAGTAGCTCTTGCAAGATCGATAATCAATAAACCAAGCGTGCTCTTATTCGATGAGCCACTATCCAATCTCGATGCAAAACTTCGCGAACAGATGCGAGTAGAGATTCGTAGAATTCAGCAGACTTTCAAGATTACTAGTGTATATGTGACTCATGATCAGGTCGAAGCAATGACGGTGTCTGATCGGATCGTCGTAATGGACAAGGGATACATGATGCAGATTGGTACTCCCTTTGAGATATACTCTAGACCTTCTAATAGGTTCGTAGCAGATTTCATTGGAAGAGTGAATCTGCTCCCTGTAAGGTTGGAGCGAGAGGATTCTGGAAAATATTTTGTGAAGGATGAGGGAGGTATGCATTTTGAGGCGATGTCAGCGGTCCCGGGCTTAAAGTCTGGTCAAGAAGCGCTTTTTATGTTAAGGCCTGAATCTCTCTCTGTTGAAAGTGAGGAAAGCGCATCTGCATCCGAGCCGGAACGCATGATTCTAGCGCGCGGTATTGTAGACAAAGCTGTATATTTAGGATCAACGGTCGAATATGAGATAGATGTTTCACTAGATCGACCTATGCTTGCTGTTTCGCATGATCCTGTAAATGTAGGATTCTGGAAACCAGGAGACTCAGTAATACTTAGGTACAGTCCTCGCGCGGCCCATCTGTTGCCTCTTGGGAGCCCTTGAAAAAAGTCTCAGGAAATTTATTATAAGCATGCTAAATATGATGCATAAAAGAAGTACTTTCTTATCGCGCATAAAATTATGAAAATAACCTCTATAGCCGCATAGCTTGACATATTCTGCAAAAATAGATAAATTATCGCAATAGAAAGCAGACGCAGCGCTTCGATGGAGCGCTAGCGCTGCAATTTGAATTTTATTGGAGGATTGTATGAAGCTGGTAAAGGTAATCGGTGTCGTACTAGTTGCTTTTTTGTTGTTCTCATGCGCGCCGAAGCTTGCTCAGAAGGATCTAGATGCAGCCAACGCATTATTCGCTGAAGCTCAAGAAGCTAAGGCCGATGTCTATGCTCCAGATGAATTCTTGGCAGCTCAGGATGCCAAGGCCGCACTCGAGGCGGAGCTCGCAGCCCAGGATGCCAAGACCTCTGGAAAGTCCTACAAGCAGGCGAATGACCTTATAAAAGCTTTTGCGGATGCAAGCAAGAAGGCTAAAGAAGCTGCGGCTACAAACATGGAACAGGTAAAAAATGAAGTTGCGCAGCTAATTGCAGATGTTGATGCTCAATACACCACTGTTCAAGCTCTCGCTCAAGCTGCATCGAAGGATACAAAGAAGGCAGCAAAGGCAAAGCTCAATGTAAAAGATATCAATTCAAAAGTCGCTGCGCTTGATGAAGAAATTGCCAATGCAAAAGCGGCAAATGATGCTGAAGATTACGCAGCTGCTCGTGACCAGCTTAATGCAGTCAAGACCACTCTCGTCGAACTCCAGTCAACTCTCGAGGCTGCTGGATTTGCAGCTCAATAAAAATATAGCCTACTAAGTGCTAGCACAAGCTAGAGAATAGAGGAGCTTTGCAAAGCCCCGGTATTCAGGGAATAGCTCCTGCATTTAACTAAAAGACCGCTCCTAAAGAGCGGTCTTTTAGTTTAATAGCGCTAAAGATCAAAACGCGTTGGAATTCACCAGGCTTTCTTATATAGTAAAAACATGCCTAGATTTGCTGGATCATATAGAGTTATGGCAGAGAGCCCGCTTGATATCATTTCTTTCGAAGAATGCCTCGTAAGGTATTGGCGAGGAAATGATGCTATACTTCTTTTCTATGTTAACCCTCCAAGCTTGATAATTGGAAGGAATCAAAATTATTGGCGGGAAGTGGCACCTTCCTGTATGGTCCCAGTATTTAGACGCGCCTCGGGAGGAGGCGCAGTATATCATGATCTTGGCAACTTGAATTGGTCTTTTATTGTTCCGAGGGGACTTCATTCGAAAGAAGAAGAGCTGTGCTTGATAGCAAAAGCAATTTCTAAGCTCGGGGTTCATACTCACATAGGAGCAAGAGGCGAGGTTTTTGTTTCAATGGGCGATGGTGAAACAAAAGCCAAGATTTCTGGAACAGCGCGATATTTTGGTACGCACAATGTGTTACATCATGGAACATTGCTTGTGTCCTCCGATCTGAAAAATCTTCATGCCTGCTTAGGAGGGATCAAGGTATTAGAGGATAATTCGATTGCCTCCGTGCGCGCAACTCCGGTCAATTTAATCCACTTAATTCCTTCGCTCACGGTTTACGATGCCATGTCAAGGCTCTCTCTTGAACTTGCAGGAATGAATCCCTATGAGATAAAGCTGACGGAATTTTGGAATAGCCATGTATCCTGCCTAGATATAGCATTGAGGAATCTAGGAGAATCGGAGAGCGATCTGGCATCATTCATAAACCCTGAGGATTTCGAGGTATTCAAGGCACAGTTTGGTTCGACAGAATGGATCAAGTATCGAAGCCCAGCTTTTTCGATACTCCTCTCAAGCAATAATAACAAAAGAATAGTTCTAAGAATTGAAGAGGGCAGAGTGTCGGATATACTGCCCTTCGAGCCAAATGATCTTCAAGCTGTAGATCTTGCTGCACATCTTAAAATGAGATTTACTGGTCTGCAATTCGATTTCGATACTGTCGAGATGATCAGCAGAATTGGTCCGCCTAATCTGCTGACCTTACGAAAATACTAAAAAAGCCTATAATGGCGATCAATGGAATTCCAGGAGCAACAATTATGGAAGATAAAGAATTCGATTTTATTGTAATTGGCGCGGGGCCCGGCGGTTATGTTGCCGCGATTCGTGCTGCACAGCTAGGACTTAAGACTGCGGTTGTGGAGAAGAATCTTGTAGGAGGAGTCTGCCTCAATGTGGGGTGTATTCCCTCGAAATCGCTGATTCACAACGCTCGACTTTTTGCCGAAGGCAGAAAGCTGTTGGAAAAAACAGGTGTTAAGCTAGATATTTCTGGCTTTGATTATGAGCCAGTATGGAAAACTTCACGTCTTGTCGCTGAAATGCTCTCTAAAGGAGTTAATTTTCTATTAAAGAAAAATAAAGTGGAACTTATTCAAGGGGCCGCAAAGCTTGCTGGGGCAAGCACGATTGAGGTAGAAGGCGTCGGCGCTGTCATGAAGCTTAGGTCTAAAGCCATACTGCTAGCTACCGGTTCAAGACCAAGAATAATTCCAGGTTTTGAATTCGATGAAGAGCGCATTTTGTCTTCTACCGGTATATTGATGAAGAATAAACTTCCTAAGCGCCTTTTTATTCTAGGCGCTGGGCCGATAGGCATGGAATTTGCCTATATTATGAAT
>MWDY01000248.1 GCA_002070755.1 Spirochaetes bacterium ADurb.Bin110
GGTGTCACCTGATGTGCGAGCAGGAATGGCCATGGTTATCGCTGCGCTTTGCGCAGAAGGCACTAGCATTATCCACAATGTATACCAGATTGAGCGTGGCTATGAGAATCTAGTCGAGAGATTATCCGCAGTTGGGGCTCACATTAAGCGAGAATAAAAATAGCTGACTGAAAACCGACATAACCCAAATAAAGAAAAAGGCCCAATCAAAAAGAAGACCAATAGAAGAAGGACTAATAAGTCTTATCACTGCTGAGAATTAGCCCGCCCCGCGTCCTCGGTTAGCATCTTTTTCTTGAGCTCTTCGAGCATAACATCCGCTGCCTGTGGCGAGGATTCTAGCTGAGCAAATTGTTTTTCTAGGCTTGCGCCTGTAGTAGTATCCTCTAGTTCCTTCGTAGCCTCTGCTTGTGCTTCGACTTCCTCGATTTTGCGCTCCATGCGCTCGAATGTCTCAAAGGCGCTCTTATTGCCTGCCATGCTCGACATGGTCTGAGTTATGCGCTGTTGAGCCTCGGCCCGCTTTGCTCGTGCTATAAGAATGTTTTTCTTGCGGTTTGCTTCTTCGATTTTGCTTTGCAGCTGGCGCAGAGCTTCTTTGAGCTTTTCTACAGACTGTTTTTGTGCTTCCCACTGTTGAGCGAGCTGGGTAGCATAGCTTTCGAATTCTTGCTTTCGAAGGAGAGCTTCCTTGGCGAGATCGTCGCGATTAGCGCGGACCGCAAGCATGGCTTTATTTTCCCATTCTTGTGCCTTGGCCTTGTTCTCCATCATTTCTCGTTCTAGCCGTTTCTCGTCTGCAATGGCCATAGCAACGGCTTTCTTGGACTCGATAAGCTGCTCATTCATGTCGATTATCATCTGATTGAGCATTTTTTCGGGGTCTTCGGCTTTGGAGATGATAGCGTTGATATTCGATGAGATCACTGTTTTAAGGCGATCGAACATTCCCATAGTTCATTCCTCCACTTTATGAATATAGCTCGCAAGCTTCTTGTAATGCTCTAGCAATGCGAACGATATCGATTCAATAGATGCAAGAAATTCTTCTTTGTCAAGCGTGTTATACTCGAGTGTATCTATCACGATGATTTGGTCGCCGCTTATCGCATAGGCACCATGAAGAAGATCCGTGGCGTTGAGCTCCAGGAGCGTCCTGAAGAGCGATTCGGCGTTCTCTTTTGGTATTGGCATGACATTGGCGCTGATAATAACAAGAGGGTCCGACAGGCTGACTATCATTCTGGGGTAGCCCTTGCTTTCATCCTCAATCAACCAGGAACTATTGGAAAGCTCCTGATATTCGATTCCGAGGTCGATGAGATAGCTTTCTATTCTGGTCAATGCTGACATTACTACCTCCTCCTTGTACTTCTATTGTCTTAGATCTATGCGCTCAACCGAGCGTTATAGTTCCATCCGGAAATGCCGTGATTACTGCTTCACATGTCTGACACCGGCCTCTACCGGGCTTTTCTATATCAATAAGAGAGTTGCAAGCTGGGCACTGGACAGAGAGGGGATATATGCCATTTATGGCGAATTTAAGACCTGTCAGCGCGCTTTGGGCATCTGCAGCGGTCGTAAAATAGCCCTCGAGTCCAAGTATTCTCTGCATTCGTTCCATGCGAGGCCGCATACCACAAAGCACGAGGTCGCCATGCCGGTCTCTCAATTTCTGCCTGAGCGCGAGCATTAGCCCCATACCTGCTGGCCCGATATCTTCAATTGTGGAAAAATCGACCACCAGGTAGCGTATGCCTTCAGAGAGTATGCTATCGAATGATTGAGCAACTATATCCAGATTAGCTTCTGTAACCGCACCTACAAAGTGCGCGACGATGCAGCCTGGGAAATCAGTGGATATCTGGGACGAGATTAGGGCATCTGAACCAGGTTGAGAAATCTTCTGGATTCGCGAAAGAAGTCCTGATGGCATTATCTATCAATAATATGAGTTAGGCTAGGAAAAGTCAAACACCCTTAGAAGAAAGGCTGCCTAACTAGCTTTACACAGAATTGTCGTGCACCCTCAAACACCCGCTAACACAAAAGTGTTATGGCGCAAAACCTCCATCTAGATTGACCACTGCTCCAGAGGCGATGCATGGCTCGGCATCGATAAGATTGAGAGCGATGCTCGCTATTATATCGGCTTTGGAAAGTGAACCGGTGGCTGTCAGCGATGCATGGCGAATTATGGTTTCTCTATCGAGATATTCAGTCTCAACTGGACCAGGGCACACGACGATGGCTGCGACATTGTTGGAAGCGCCTTCCACAGCGATGGATTTTGCCAGCACACCAAGTCCGGTCTTTGCAGAGGCATAAGCTGCGGTTTTCTTGTAGGAGCGGATACTATCTGTTCTTGTACCACCAAAGAATATAAAGCGGCCATATTTTCTTTCCATCATGCCAGGCAAGAATCGGCTTGCCAGGGCTCCTGGAAGTGCTAAATCGGCAAGCGTTAGCCATTCCCAATCTTTTGTGGTACAAGCTCTTAGGGGTTTTTCTAGGAATGGACCAAAGGCGCAGACGACTATATCGGGCTCGCAATCTATCTCATCAAGACGCAAATCTAATGCCTGAATGAATTGGACAGGGCTCGAAAACTCCAAGTCTATCAAGCCACGGCTCTTAGCCTTAAGAAAGCTGTCTTCTTGCAGTTTATCCGAGGCATTTCGTCCTTGTATAAGCAGCGCTGCACCTCTGCTCGCAAGCTCGTTGGATATGGCAAGACCAATGCCCCCTGAGCCGCCTATGAGAAGCGCGAGTTTTCCGCCGAATGTCGATGTGCGATTCTGTACTTGGATGCGGCTTTGGATATCTTCTGGGTTATGATTGCTCATGGCTTTAGGATACTAGAATTTCTTTTTATTAGATAGCGACGATTTTGGCTAAGGTCCCATCTTTAGCGGCTTTGGTGCTTGCATCGCTCTAATATCTTTTCGATGCCGGGCAAAAATCTTATGTCCTTGGCGCAAATCTTGCCCGACTTTCTGAGCGAGCATGCACTCATCATGACCGAATAAAGCTCTCGAACATTGCCAGGCCATTTGTGGGAATACAGCTTGTCAAATGCATCGCTTCCTATATTAAAGCGACCCATTGCATATTGATCGCAAAAATGCTGAACAAGCAGGGGGATATCTTCTTTTCGCTCGCGCAAAGGAGGAGTTTCTATTACGAAATTGGCAATGCGGAATAAAAGATCGTCTCGAAACTTTTGTTGGGTTGCTAGCTCGATTGGGTTTCGGCTCGAGGCTGTAACAAGCCGGAATTTAGACGAGCGGGCTTGAAGGCTTCCGAGTCTGCGATATTCTCCATTATCGAGAACACGCAGCAGGCATGGCTGCGAAACAGGAGAAAGGCTTCCAATTTCATCTAGAAAGAGCGTACCATTATTTGCCTGCTCGATGACTCCGCTTCTTGAGGAAGCATCGGTATAAGCTCCTCTTTCTGTGCCAAACATCTCACTTTCAAAAAGAGTGTCTGGAATTGCCGCGCAATTCAAGGCCAAAAAAGGATTGCCCTTTCTCTCGCTCCATTCATGCAGGGCTCGCGCGGCAAGTTCTTTCCCCGTTCCTGTTTCTCCAATTATAAGAACAGAGCAAGGTTCGTTGGCCAGCATGCGAATTTGCGAAATCATATAGCATACCTTATTGCTTTTCCCAATTATAATTAAGGAAGGATCAGCATGTCGAGGTTTTGTACCGAACGCGTTTCCAGCATCGTCAGCATAGGAAGACAGATGGTCTTTATTTGCTTTTTCCGAGACTCTGGCAATTATGTCATTGAGCTCTAAGAAATTATGAAAATAATATATCTCTAATCGAGATGGAGCGATTCGCTTAATGCTTTCTTTTTGGCGTGCGTTGAAGGCTGAATCTGATGATGTAAGCCCAGCAACAAGGATTTCAGGCTTCAGCCTTTCTATCATCACCGATAATTCTAGCAAATCTCCAGCGACAGATATATCGAAATACTTGCTAAAAAGCCTTACTATTGTCCGGATTCTGCTAGAGTCCTTATCAAAATAGATAAGCCTTTTCATGATTGCCTAAGATGTAACAAACGCACCTTCATGTTTCAAGACGAGAAGAATAGCCTGATCGATGTAAGATATTTTTACCCGATATATCTCTCCACTGTTAGCTAAAGTCTAATTATGTCTAGAGAAGGAAAGACGTTTCATTTTCCGGAAATCCATTTCATTATAGGCTTATAATAAAAGAAGATACCGCTTCTGGTTACATTCATGTGGCGTGGTATCCAGCATTCTTCACCACGTAGCGGGCTACCCGCCAGAATCAGTTGAGGAGCTCCCTTTTGTATCGCCTCGATGATAGCAGGTTCTTCCTCTGACCGATATAGGCCTTGCATGCTTCCTACTATCGTTATTCCAGGATAGGTCGCGCGGATGTTTTTTTCGGCCTTTATAAGAGTTATTGGGTTTCCTCCCAATAAGAATATGGAGCCATTTCGCTTTTCGAGAGATGATAGCAGGAGGGTAAGTACCTTTTGGGGCCTATAGGTTTTGGTTTCTTCTTCGGTGTTATCTAATCCAGCAGAATTTTCTTCTGCCATAGATTCTTTTATAGCATCCAATAATAACTGATGAATAAAAGGTACAGACCAACATCGAAGGGATTTTGCGCCGTGCATAAGCACACGTTCCGCAAGGCTGCTATCGTGAGGCAAAATCATGTCGGCGCTGGCTATCATGGAGCCAAATTCATCGCGCTTTTTTGCGTGTATCCAACTCTGTTTATCGACAAAACAAATCTGGTGATTCTTTTCATCATCCCATAGATAGGGCAATGTAAACAGGTCGAATTTCGATGGAAAATCGAGGCGTAGGCCATCTAGAGATGCACAAGCTATGCTTACACTTTCCATAAGCCTCTCTCGAAAGCGACAGCTTTAACTGCCGATATTGCAAAAATGGCAGCGGTTTCCACTCTCAATACTGGCCCTCTCACATGATGTACGGCAAAGCCCATATCGACAAATGCTGCACAATCATTTGAGGAAAGGCCACCCTCTGGTCCTATGGCTAGGACAACGCGATCCTTTTCATCCGAAAGGAGAAAATGCAGGGCTTGCGATTTTTCTTGCTCTGATTCATGAAATAGAATTCTTACCGAATCTTTTCTACTAAAACCCTTTGCGTTCAAGGCAGCATCTAGCGTTTCTAGGTCTGCGGTGGACAGAATCTCTGTGTAGACAAGAGAGCCTGACTGCTGCATAGCCTCGCGGATTATGCGCTTTCGGCGTTCTAGCTTTCCATTTGCCCGCTCAGATGGCTCCTGTTCAACACAATGCCGAGTAATCAAAGGAACAATGAGTTCGACTTCCAGCTCTACTGCTTGGCGAATAATGAGATCGAACTTTTTGCCTTTGGGTAGAGCCTGGACCAAAGCGATATGCATAGTTGGAGCCATGTTGATTTTTAGTTGGCCTTCTTCTGTTGCATTTGAAGGGTGGCTCACCAAAGATCGGGGCGAAGAAATCGTTGTAATTCCAAGCCTTACCGCGCGCGGATCGTCCGAAACAATGATACAGCGAAAACGCGAACCGGCTTCATCCACTGCATTAAAAGAGTCTCCTTTTCTCATTCGCCGGACATTTATTAGGTAATGGCTTGTTTTTTCATCGAGAGAGCAAGTTTCTCGGCCGCGCTGGTTCCCTAATAGAACAATCTGGCGCATAGGAGCAAACCTTATCTAATTACTTGAGGCGCGGACTTGAGCCAAGGTCTTGATACTCTCTAACATCTGTTCGAAATCTGCCGATTCGATGAGATCGAGAGCCTTTTGCAGCTGTATGTCATACTCGAGATCATAGATTCGGGCGGGCATAGACCTCTCAGCTTCATCGCGAATTATCTTTTCGATAAAAATCTCCTGGATTTTGTATTTCTGTGCAAGTTCCGCTGCAAAAGCCTTGCGTTCAGCAAGAGTTGGCTGAGGATTGCTCTCGAGATATTGGGCTATATCGCCTGCGTCGTAAAGGCGCTGAAGTTCTTCGAGTTCCTTGTCGTTAAGCGTGGGTTCAGGTACCTTTACATCCGGCTCGATTCCGACCTTGTCGATATCGATGCCGCTTGGCGTATAGTAATGCGCCATGGTTAGCTTAAAGCCCCCTTTATCGAGAGGGAATATCTGCTGGACAGATCCTTTTCCATATGTTTTTTCTCCAACAAGGAGGGCTCGCTTTGTATCTTTCATGGCGCCAGCAAAGATTTCCGAGGCCGAAGCGGAACCTTGGTCTATTAGGACAATCATCCGATCAGTTGCAGGAATTACTAGGTCGGGCTTTGCCTTGTACTCATAGTTCTCAGAAGAGCTGCGCCCTTTTGTCGATACGATTACATTAGTAGAAAGAAAGAGATCGCTGACATCTACCACGGAGGACAAGAGCCCGCCTGGATTCGAGCGCACATCTAAAATGAATTTGTCAATGGCTTGTTTCTTCATGTCTTGGAGCACTGTCTTCATCTGTGGCGCAGTATTGGGATTCCATTCGATTATACGAATATAGCCAACATTTCCATTTGCTGTCTGAATGACCGCGCTCTTGAGTGCAGGGATTTCTATCTTGGTTCGAGTAAATGTTATTTCGAACTCGTAAGTTCCCCTTCTAAATGTGAGAGTTACGGTTGTGCCTGCTTCTCCTCGGATTTTAGCCGAGGCCTTGTCGGTGCTCAAGGGAGATGTATCTTCGCCATCGATCTTTATAATAAGATCGCCAGGGCGAATTCCTTCTCTCCAAGCAGGTGTATCCTCTATTGGAGATACGACTTCGATGTATCGCGGTGCGTTCTCGTTTGCCACGGTTGCTTGCTTGGAGATATAAAGGCCTATTCCACCATAGATACCGGTGGTGTCCGACATCAGATCGGACATCATGTCCTCATCCAGATATGTGGAGTAGGGGTCGTTGAGCGAGTCAAGCATACCTTTTACGGCTCCCTCATAGAGCTTGGTCGGGTCTGGTTCCTCGACATAGTTTTGAAGGATAAACTGATAGATATTCTGCATCAGTAGTAAATACTGCTTTGAATCAGGAGTTTTTAGCTGTTGTGCATAGAGCTCCGGAACCGAAACTGTTACAAACGATAAGGCTAGCACAACGGCAAGGCTAACAAAAGAAATTATCTGCTTTCTTATTGCCGGCACATCTATATGCTTCATCGGGTTAGACTCCTTTTTCCCGAGACTGGTATTCTCATGAGTTACATTATCATAGCCAATGAACCATAATTTTGCTACTGTCTTGACTATGGAAGATAGGCCTACTAGACTCCTTTTCGATATGCGACACTCGCTTTTTCTACTAATTGCCGCAGTTGTGGCTTTTCTCCGCATCTTTGTAATTGGTGTTGTGGCTATTCTATTTGGAATGAGCGATTATGGTGGTGTAACATCGGCGTTGCTTCGAATTTTCCAGTTGTATAATCTCTTATTCGTCTACATAGTTTTAATTCAGTATGTTAAGGCAGGAGCGCGAGAATATCTTAGGATGCCTTCGATTATTATTGCTTGTGTTTCTCCGATACTCAGTGTACTTGCTTTGCTAGCTTACATCCGCAATATTGGTGGATCCTTTCCTGTGGATATGGCAAAGGCTGCTACATCGATGATTACATTGATTTTGCTAGATATTGTTGTTTTGGGCTTGCTTGTGATAGATGCGCTTAAGTTTAGACTGCCCGAGGCAAGAGATGCAGAAAATCCAGAGAGCATGGAAAAGACAGAGATTATGGACAATACTCATAAAGATCAACATGAGGTCTCCTGATGGTTGCGATGCTTGAATTTCCAAAGTGGCTTTCTCCAGAGATAATTCCAGGTTTGCCCTTTAGATGGTATGGCCTTATGTATCTCATTGCATTTGGCGTGACATGGCTTCTCTTTAAGCGAGAATCCAAGCGGCTCGATGCTCCATGGACCGAAGACGAGGCGGCGAACTTTTTCATCTGGGGAATCGTCGGGATTCTTCTTGGAGGCAGACTAGCTGGTACACTCATATATGAGCCAACGAATTACTATTGGATCAAACCATGGTACATTTTTTGGCCCTTCGATGAATCAGGGGCATTTGTTGGTTTTCAAGGTATGTCCTACCATGGTGGCTTTGTCGGGCTTATTGTCGCTAGCGTAATCTGGTGCAAAGTCCACAAATGGAATTGGTTCGATTGGGCGGACCTGATCGCAGTTTCGGCACCTCTTGGCTATACTTTTGGCAGGCTTGGCAATTTTATAAATGGCGAGCTCTGGGGAAAGGTCAGCACGGCGCCTTGGGCGATGGTATTTCCGAATGCGGAGCGATTTTCGGCCAAAGAGCAATGGGTTCAGGAAATAGCGCGCAAAGTGGGAATTCGAATTGTGTCCATGAATGATATGGTAAATCTGCCGCGTCATCCTTCCCAGCTCTACGAAGCCTTACTCGAAGGCATCGTGTTATGGATAATACTATGGTTTTTTGTGCGTCCTCGCCGCAGTTATCGAGGTGAAGGTGTGGCAGTATATTCTCTGGGATATGGAATAGCACGCTTCTTTGTAGAGTACTTCCGAGAGCCTGATTCGGGCTTAGGTTATATTTTAGCTCTCGGAGATCCGGATGCGCCCACGGCGCTCTTTGTCTCTCCTTTCAATTTTTCGATGGGCCAGATTCTAAGTTTTATCATGATCATCGGGGCTCTAATATTTCTTTTCTATGCAAAAAAGCACTTTAAGATAGAACCAGGAGAGCCTATATTCATAGATGCATCGAGAGCGGGGAAAGCCGCTAATGCGGCTCAGGCAAGAAAAGAGGCAGGCGTTGGTTGCGCAAGTGGCAGTAGCCATACCAGATCCACGAAATATGATGCCTCTAGCGCTCGTAAGCTGCGAAAGAAGATTAAAAGCGGGGGAGAGCGATGAAAATCTCTCTAATTCAGCTCAATTCCAAAATAGGAGACTTCAAAGGTAATACCGACCGTGTAGTAGCCATGGTGGATCGCATGCTTTCCATGTTTCTTGCCTTGGAAAGAACCGACCTTGTGGTTTTTCCTGAGCTATGTCTATGTGGATACCCACCGATGGATCTTCTCGATCAGGAATCTTTCTTGCTGGGTTCCATATCTGCTCTTCGAAGGCTTCAGAAGCTATTGCCTTCGGATGTCGCAGTTGGTGTGGGATATGTAGACAAGAACCGCAATGGAGCGGGGAAGTCGCTAGTCAATGCGTATTCGGTCATCCAAAATGGGAAGGTTATTTTTACCCAGGCGAAGACCCTTCTTCCTACGTATGATGTTTTCGATGAGGCTCGGTACTTCGAGCCAGCCAAAGAACGAAAGCTCTTTATCCAGCCATGGGGTAAGGTCGGTTTTGCGATCTGCGAGGACTTTTGGTGGGAAGCGCCTAATGCCTCGCAAAAATATGCAATCGATCCAGTAAAGGAACTTATGGACCAAGGAGCCGACATAATAATCGTTACTTCAGCTTCGCCTTTTATTGCCGGAAAACTCGAGACAAGGATCAGACTTGCGGAAAAAGCGGTTCGCGCAGGATCGATCCCCGTACTCTATTGCAATGCAGTCGGAGCAAACGACTCCTTGGTCTTCGATGGGCGCTCTTTTGCTATGGGAGAAGATGCTTCCATTCGCGGAATATGCGGATGGGCTGAAGAAGCATTGATCTACGACAGTGTCAGCGGCAAAGCGAGGCGCGTGCTCTTCGATTCTTTGCTTCAGAAGGCAGAGTTTGTCGAAGAGAATCAATTTCCTGGCCAAGATAGATACGAGGAAATTCAGCGCGCAATTATCGTTGGAATTAAGGATTATCTGAGAAAATCTGGGTTTTCTAAGGTGGTTTTGGGCCTTTCCGGAGGTATAGATTCAGCACTGGTAGCCGTGCTGGCTGCACAGGCTATAGGTCAGCAGAATGTCACCTGCATTGCAATGCCAAGCCGATTCTCGAGCGAGGCATCTCTAGACGATGCTGTCGAGCTCTGCAGGCGAAATAAGCTTAGACTTGAGCGAATACCGATAGAGGTTCCCTTTACTGCTTATCTCGATGCGCTTTCCGTGCCTTTTGCCGGTAAGCCTTATGACACCACCGAAGAGAATCTGCAGGCGCGCATTAGAGGGACTCTGCTGATGGCCTGGTCTAATAAATTCAATGCACTTCTGCTCACAGCAGGCAACAAGAGCGAACTTGCCACAGGCTATTGTACCCTCTATGGCGACATGAACGGCTCCCTCGCTCCTATCGCCGATCTCTATAAAACCGAAGTCTACGGACTCGCTCGCTATATCAACCGAGTATCAGCTGAAAATGGCGAAACGGAGTCCATCCCAGAGTCCATTATTGCCAAAGCCCCAAGTGCAGAGCTGCGCTATAATCAGAAGGATCAGGATACTCTTCCAGAATATGAAGTGCTGGATAAAATCTTGCAATTATATATAGAAGAAAATCTCTCTATGGAACAAATCGTAAACCTAGGATTCGATCGCGCCACCGTGCGAAAAACGCTGGAGATGACCGCCAAAGCGGAATACAAGCGCAGGCAGGCTGCACCCGCAATCAAGCTTTCAAAGAAGGCTTTTGGGGTAGGCCGACGGCTGCCGCTTGCTCGTGCTCTGCACGAAATCGAATAAGTATTTCGTCCGCAATGTCTGATATGATTCCCGCCACACCATAATCAATGAGATCGCAGGCTTTTTGAGGCTCATTTACCGTCCATGGAATTATTGGCTTTTCTTCGGAGCCTCTAAACCATGGAAGCAAATGCAGCGGTGGTCGGCTAGCCATGTTTGCAAACAAGCTCGGCTCGGGCTTTAGAAAATCCGATTTCGAAATAAGTGCACCTTCTCCATGCCGCAGAAACCAATAAAGTTCGTCTGAATTGCTCCAGATTATGCCTACTGGAACTGTTGACTCCGCTTTTCGAAAGTGACGCAAGGCAAATGGGTTGAAAGACGAGACAATGCAATTGCATTCGAGATTATGTGAACGGATCGCAGCCGCAACCTTCGAAGCAAGGCCTGTATCTGCCGTGCTGCGAGATTTCAGTTCGATATCGTAATATAGCGCATCATCAAAGCGGTCAAAAAGCTCGTCGAGAAGAGGAATATCAGCACCAATAGAGAGAGATCGGAGCTCGACAAGAGTGGAAGCCTCGAGTCCTAAGTTGCGAGCAGGCTCTTCCGGTTGAACTTTTTGTTCTATACGGCCAGTTGTGTCATCGTGGAAAACCACCAGTTTCCCATCGGCTGTCAGATGGACATCTAGCTCAATGCCAGGCACTCCGGCATTAAATGCCGCCTCGAAAGATTCCATTGAATTTTCGAGATATTTTCGGTTAAGGCCTCGATGTGCAAAAAGAAGCGGACGAGGGAATTCAGGCAATAAAGGCAAATGGCGCATTTTCATTCTGCAATTCTCTATATTTAATTAAATAATGACATAAAACAAAGTCAGAGAAGACCCATTTTTTTCTTAAGCTCAGCGAGGGCATCGTCAAGGGCCTGATCAGCGAGGCTTGCGGGGTTCACAGGGCTTGCAGGGTTTTTATTGTCGGAACTGTCCTGATTCTTTACTGTGCTGGAATCCTTATCAGCGCTCGAAGTTGTCGAATCGCTCTTGGAAGCAGACTCTTTCTGTTCTCCAAAAGCATCCAAACCGACTATCATCGAGAGCTCTGCAAGGAGTTGGTCAGGATCGACTCTGCGCTGTTTTGCCTTGATAATGGGAAGAGCTTCGCGCAACTGCTCTATGTCGCGACGGATAGCGTTAAGCTCTACCGAAAGCTGCTGCGCCTTCGATTCCAACTCCGATGCCCTTTGAAGTGCAGCCCCTGAAAGCTCGGAAGCGCCTTTGGTCTGCGCTTCTGCAGCCTTGGCTTTCCATTCTTGGGCTTGCGATTTAAGCTCAGCAATTTCCTTTTCGTATTTCTTTGCATCGATTGTATAGGCGAGTATCATCTGAGAAGCGGCTTCATAATCGATCTTGGATAGTTCTTGTGGGGTCATGTGTTTTACCTCGCTTCTATTGTATCTAAATCATCGCTTTGGGTTAACCATTATTACTGCTACGAACCTTGTATAAGAAGTTGAAGCAAAATGTATGAAGGAGGGCGATAAAGAGAATGTACGAAGGTAAGCATGCATTCTTTTTCTTTCTGCCCAAATCCTGAATGTCCAAATCATAAGGCTGCTCCACAAGGCCACTGGTTTGTCAGTCTAGGCTTCTATTCCACCAAATGTTTTGGAAATGTACCTCGTTATCGCTGTAAGAGCTGTGGTCATAGCTTTTCTTCACAAACATTCAGTTTAGATTACTTTGCCAAGAAAAGGCTCGACTATCGACAAATTGAGCGTCTTGTGTCTTCAAGCATGAGCCAGCGCGCACTCTCCAGACACTTCAAGGTCTCTTTGGGAACTATCAATAATCGCATCATGAGACTTAGCCACCAAACTCTTGCCATGCATTCTCTCTTACGTCCTCGTGCCTCTCACAGAGAGCCTGTCTGTATTGATGGCTTTGTCAGTTTTGATCGCTCTCAGTACTTCCCAAATAATATTACCATATCCCTTACTAGCCATAGCCAGTTCATTCTAAGTCTCAGCCATGCCACATTACGCCGCTCAGGCCGCTGCACCGACAGCCAAAAGCGTAGAAAAAC
>MWDY01000249.1 GCA_002070755.1 Spirochaetes bacterium ADurb.Bin110
AAGCCGAGCGCTCTCAGGCAATCGAGAGCCTCGTCCTCTATCCAGCTTTTGTGCCTAGGCTCTATTGCGAAGCGCAGAGCGGGCAGAGTGCGCAAAGTAATACTGCCAGAGCGCATTCCAGCCTCACCAAAGCCTGCACCGCGCAAAGTCGCGCTGAATTCTTCGAGAGCTCCCTTTTCGAACGCCAAGGATGGCGGAAGCTGAAAAAGCACCACCCCTAACTTATCTCCAAGCGTACTTGCAGAACCCAAAAAACGCTCGAGCGGCTCTTTGACATCATGCAGCCGCTTAATGTGTGTTATAAAGCGACTCGCCTTTACCGCCCAGCAAAAACCTTCTGGCGTTACTTTTCGCCATCTTTCGTAGGTAGACTGCCGCATCTCGTGGTAGAAGGTTGCGTTCACCTCTATCGAATCAAAATACTCCGCATAGAACTCGAGCCATTTCGTCTTTGGAAGCTTATCTGGATAGAAAGTGCCCCTCCAGTCCTCATAGTTCCATCCCGACGTTCCCACGCGCACCCGATGCATGGCAAATCCTCAAAGGAAGTATAACATGGCTCTAAGGCTTGGCAAGGCAATCCATAATAGTGCACTCGACATCTTTCTTGCGGAAAAATGATAATAAGTCGCGCCCATCTTGCGGAGAATTGCAAAAATTCCGCACTTATTTTGCTGAAAATTATAAAAAATCTGCAGCATAGTTGCGGATTTTGTAAAGTCATTGTATACTGTTTCCATGGAATATGCTCGGAAACTCGATCATATCAGGGAACCAAAATCTCTCTTTCTCTTCGGACCGCGCCTGACTGGCAAAACTTATCTCTTGAAGAAGACATTTCCGGAGGCAAAATACTACGATCTTTTACGCTCAGACACTTTCCTCAGGCTTTCGATGAGGCCTTCCATCCTGCGGGAAGAGCTTGAAACGCTGCCTCCAGGAACCACTGTGATCATCGATGAAGTGCAAAAACTTCCTATTTTGCTCGATGAGATACATTCACTCATCGAAGATAAGCATCTTCGCTTCATTCTCACTGGGTCGAGCGCAAGAAAATTGCGGAGAACTGGCGTCAATTTGCTTGGTGGTAGGGCAAGAGTGCTCCGGCTTCATCCTTTGGTTTCTTCCGAGATTGGCGACTATGACGTAGAGCGCATACTCACCTTTGGAAGCCTCCCCGCCATCTACGATTCCGATGAGCCATGGCAAGACCTCAAAGCATATTCCGGAACCTATCTTAAGGAAGAAATAGCCGCGGAAGGCGCAGCGCGAAGGCTCGACGCTTTTTCAAGGTTCTTGCACAGCGCAGCACTCTATTCCGGAAAGCAGGTCAATTTTGAAGCCTTAAGCTCTGATGCCGCGGTTCCAGCGCGCACGGTGCGCGAATATTTCTCAGTCCTCAGCGATACGCTCATTGGCGAAATGCTCGAACCATGGAAGGGCGGTAAGAAGCGCAAACCAGCCTCGACAGGGAAGTGCTATTTCTTCGATATAGGAGTGAGGAATGCGCTTGCAGGAATTCAATCGATTGCTCCGGGCACCGATGAATATGGTAATGCGTTGGAACACTTAATCTATGAAGAGCTTCGCGCCTGGCTCGATTACCATCGCGATGACAGGCCGCTGACCTTCTGGAGAACCCAAGATAAAAAAGAAGTTGATTTCATCGTCGGAGACGAGCTCGCCATAGAAGTCAAAGCAGCTGAATTCCCACAGCACCGTCATCTCAAAGGGCTTATCGCTATTGCAGATGAAGGCACCTTCAAACATCGCATTCTGGTCTGTCAAGCCCCAGAACCGCGCCTCTCGGAAGGTATCGAAATCCTTCCAGTCAAGGTATTTCTGAAAGCGCTTTGGGCAGATACTCTTATAGAATAAAGAAAAATCCACACTAAGAGACAGACTCGTATAAGTGACTTTAAGCCGAGGTGCAAAGTCGTTTTTGCTGAAGACATCCTACTGGACATCTCCTTTCCTCTATTCCTTAGCACATTAAAAAAATGCTTACCAAGGCACATAAAATATTCTTTACCAACAAGGCATATAAAAAATACCTTACTGTACCACATAAAAAACATCTTCCCGAAGCATTTAAAATTGCCTTGAAATTAGCAAGATTGTGTGGGAATAGCGCTTCTCTTTTCAATTTAGGACACAGAGAGGTCAGTGCTTCATTAATATTTTTCTGCCCGCAAGGTCTGTCTAATGTGTGCGTGAAATCAACAATGCAAAGTCAAGATTGATGTTTGCTGCAATTTATCAATTTCTCAGAATGAATCTTTTCTTAGGCTTTTGTTTCTGGTTCAAATCGCTTACATTGCATAGCCGGGATGAATTTGTAGTGTTTGTCATTGGCGGTGAGAAGTGTTTCTCCTCTCTGTATGACAGTTGCTGCGATCAAAGCATCCGCCAAATACATTGAATGACTAAAGGCATATTCTTCTATGTAGAACATCGTTCTAGAAGAAATCTCGTTGTCTATGTGGATAATCTTTGTATTCCAATTCTGTATTTGTTTTTGGAAACGTCGGTACTCTTCTTTGTTCTTCATCCTTTGCACAAGTTCGATATAGGTTACGACCGATAGAGAGAATGGAAGAGCTGTTTCAACGGCATCCTTTGCCTTCTCATTGCCTCGGAGATACCAAATAAGGACATCGGTATCGATAATCAAAATACTCTCCCTTTTCTGAGATCGCGGACCTGTTCTTCGACCGATTTGTCTGTAGGATGATCTTTCCAGAGGCCGAAGATTGTTTCTTCATTGCGATCATCTACCGTATTCTCATTCTTAAAAGGGACGATTTTTGCAAGAGCTTTTCCGCGATAAGTAATGATAACTTCTTGTCCCTTAGCGACATGCTCGATTATTTTTCCGGGCTGAATACGGAGTTCTTTCGTGGTTATTTTCATATGCTTACCTTATATAGTATACACTTTATAGTATACACTGGGACTAGAGCAATGACAAGTTTTTTGTGCAAAAAGACCAATTTAGCATTGGCTCAATCTGTAGGCGCAGCTTCAGCATGGATACTAGGTTGAAAACATTGCCAGCCTTATATGTGTGAGGTATGATTGGATTTTCCCCCGCTTTCTTGGTCGCCCGACAATCGTCGCATCACCGTGGCATCAGTGCAAAGACACCCCAGCCAAGGTATTCACGAGTATAAGCGGCATAGCGCTCTGGTTCCGAGCTAAGTGCGTCTCGAATATCTTTCGCTAACTCGTCGTCTGGATTGGCTTCAAGCCATCGGCGCATGGTGAGCCATTTTGCTGCCTCGTATCTGTCCCAGCTGTCTTGGTCAGCCAGAACCATTTCAACGACATCGTAGCCAAGCTGTCTGAAAGACGCGAGAAATTCTGGAAGCAGGAGAAAGTCGGAAATTGAGCCAGCAAGACAGCCCTTGGCAACATCTTCTGTCGGTGGTAATTGCCTCCAGTAGGGCTCGCCTATGAGGATGATACCTCCAGTGCGTAGGCTCCGCGCCAGAAGCTCAATAGTGCCAGCGACTCCTCCACCGATCCACGTGGCACCGACACAAGCTGCCACATCGACCTTCTCGTCAGAGACATATCCTGCAGCATCGCCATGGATGAATTTGACCTGATCGGCCACCCCGAGCTCTTCAGCGCGGAGTTTCGCTTGCTCAGTGAATAACTGGCTCATATCGATGCCGATGCCAACGATTCCGTAATCGCGTGCCCAGGTACATAGCATCTCCCCAGAACCGCTACCGAGGTCGAGCACCCGCATACCTTTTTCCAGACGCAGCGCCGCACCAAGAGTGGCCAGCTTTTCTGGTGTGAATGGATTATGGATGCGGTGAGCACTTTCGGTGATGTTGAAAATACGTGGAATATCCATTGGAAAAACCCTACTTATAGTTGCAAATAGATCGGCCACTGCCTAACATATTATTTACCATTGGAGTTCTTTTGCCTATAGTATTTCGCTGCATCGGCCAGGGAAAAATGAATACATAGGCACAATTGACAAGGACGAACGCCTCTTTACCTTGATGATACGGCAGCCCGACTTTGTCACAGAACAATATGCAAAAGAGACAATCGAGAAAACAAAGAAGAAAAAGCCCCACAGGCTGCTCGAAGAAGTGAAGTTTGAAAGAATCCCGGAAGGCAAATGCATCCAAATGCTTCACGTGGGCAGCATAAGGAGATATACTTGAGCGATCCTCGCAGGGCCGAAGAGGACAAACTGAAAACAGCCTTGAGGTTCAGGGTATAATGAAACAGGAAATAAACCCATGAGTTCAGACATAAAAGATATCGATTCGCGGTCTTTTGTCGACCTGTTTTCGCCTTGCGACAGATGTATCTATTGGGAAGCGCCCGAGCAGTTTGGCACCAATGGGAATGACAGCCTGAAACTGGCGGGAAAAGACGCCTTTGGAATAAAGTGGGCTTGGTTTGAAGAGACACTGAAAATATTCGGACGATGTGGGGTAATTCTTTATGTCGATCGAGAGGCAGCAGGCTATAGCCAATATGCTCCTCCCTCCCTACTTCCCAATGCTGCAGGATATGCGCAATTCATATCACCACCGAGTCGGGACGCGGTCCTGATTTCATGCCTGTACATCCGGCCAGAATATCAGGGGCGGGGCCTGGGGAAAATCCTGCTTAGGAAGGTCACTGGAGACATAGAGGAAAGAGGCTATTACGCCGCAGAGACATACGCCCGGGACGATTCGCCCGATAACTGCTCCGGCCCAACTGAATTTTATCTCAAAAGTGGCTTTACCTTGCTTACAACGAAGAAATGGAGCGAGGCCACATTCTCTCTGCTCAGGCTCACCTTGTAAGGAATAAGGAAGGAGGAGCGTACATATGACAATCACCGAATTGAGCACTGAAAATATCGCTAATTAGCTCGATTTCTTAACAATAAGGCCTTTTCAGACCATCAGGACTGGGGAACATGTAATTGCCCCTATTATTTTCAGCCAAGACCGAAGAATTATCACCGACTGTGACAGTGCGCTTAACCAGCGAGCCTCAAATTAGCGCAAAACTTACCGGGCTAAGCCTGAACGCAAGTCTTGTTACAACAGGCAAATCTGATTAAGGCGTTTGTTAGCCATAGCATTCGTCTTCTTTACCTTTTCTTGGAATAGAATTCAAATGCTTTTTCCAATTCCACTTTCGTCATTTTATTACTAGCGACAGCCATCATAATGTCATAAATTTCTTCTTCAGAACACTCAAAATCATAGCCATTGATATCAAGAAAAACTAATGCAGCAGCTAAAGCCGTTCGTTTGTTCCCATCAATCAACGCATGATTCTCGCAGATGTGATAGGCGTATGCCGCAGCCATCTGTGGAATTGTTACATGAAGGTACTCATTTCCAAATGTTGCCTGTGGCACATAGATAGCAGAGCTTAAGAGCGAAATATCCCGCACACCATATCTTCCACCATACTGTCGAATCTGATCTTCATAAATGAGCAGTACTTCAGAGAGGGTCAAGAAGCGGATACTCACTATTCACCTAGTTTCTTTAATGCGTGCTGATATTTTTGGTTAATTTTTTTTAGGGAATCAAGAATATCCTTTTCGCGAGATGCATCCTTCTGTGGTGAAAGGATGAGGTTTTTGCCGTCGGTTGTAATCTCAACCGGAGTGTCTAACGACATATTCAGTAAATCAAGAATAGGCTTGTCAAGGATAAGCGCCGCACTATTACCGTGCTGAATTAATTTCTTGATCATATATCTTCCTCCATTATAAATATATACACATTGTGTTTACATTTCAAGTAGGGAAGTATATTATCTGTTTTGTACATTATGTTCTATTTCCCTTGCAGATTTCTTTATTTGTGTATTATTTGTGTACTATACATCCTATTTTTCTTATATTATTGCATTTCTCATTATTAGACATGAGAAGTCTTTTTGGAACCTGTCTCCTTGAGTCTGCCGGTGACATATTTATGGAGAATGCTGGTCACGAGTGTCTGATAAGGAATGCCATCTTCTAAGGCTTTTGTCTTTAATGCTTCAACATCACGTTTGGAGATACGAACATTGATCCGATAGTCCTTTATCGCGGTTTCGGCCGCTGCTTTCATGAGGTTCTGTTTAATCTCATCAAAATTGGAGACACTTGTCCATTCATCATTTTCTATGGACTGCATAAGTTCCTTTTCCTCATTTATGGTCATCTTGTTTTCTCCTTGTATACTGCTTTGTATATTTCCTGCTCGGGAAGGCCGTTTTCAGGAAATAGGTGCCGTTGTCTTCTGGGATGCAGGGAACACAGAAGGCATAGCCTTCAATCTCAACTACGAGAATGATTTGGTTGCCATATTTCTGTCTATTAGGATGTTCCAGAACATCGAGAAGATGACCTTCTTCAATGGCAACTACAATTCGTTCAAAAGAGATGCCTCTCTCTTTCTGCAAGAAGGTATTCTTTTCTTCATTCCAGTAGAAGCTCATACGGATAAATATAGGGTTATGTATGCCTGATGTCAATACATGGTTTCAAAAGAGAGCTATTAAAAGAAAGCTATTATAGAAGAGAATGAATCACGGATAAAGGGAAGTGCCCGAGGCATCCGTCTAACGTGCGCTTAACCAGCGGGCCTGAGATTGGCGCGGTTTGTGCTTGAGCAAAGCGCAAAAGCACAAACTGTGACAACAGGCGAGTCTGGTTGAAGCGGTTGTTAGGACATTTCTCATATTCATTATATTCTATATGATGTAATGATATATCTTGTTTATCTGTGCATCATCCCGCCTAAAAATCCTGCCCATCCTGTCGCTATTCTGCAATCCCTCTTCCCAAAATCAGCTCGGGCCGATACTCGAAGTGCATATTATCCCAGACTGTCCACTTCCCGCCCCAAACAAATCCCTCATTTTCGAAAATATCGATAACCTGCTTGGGGGGCATCCAGCGTTCGGACAGCGGGATGAGCATCCAGTCCTCGTTGCCTTTATTCTTTTCCCAGTTCCAGTAGATGATCTTATTCTGCCAGCTGCGTGGCAGTATATCGATGGCGAGACCCATACTATGAAAGGAGATGCCGTTTGTATCGCGTATCTGGCGCCAGGAATAGCCATCGATGGAGCTTATCGATTCCACAAAAGCTTTCACTGAAGCATTGGTCTGGGCCGCAGCAAGGATTTGCTCTTCAACTCGCGCAAGAAGTTCCACAATATGTTTGTGGACGCTTACCTGTTTTCCCAAAAAGATTGTCTTTACAATGTGCCGCTCGACATCTTCTCTTGTGGATGTTTCATAGATTGCTTCAAAAAAAGAAGTCGCAGATACTGGCGCAGTCTCTCGGCTCTCTGAGGAACCAAAATCGCGAATTTCTTCGATTTGAGCATCACTGAAGGTGGCAGGATCAGCAAGCTTTTTAGGGATATAGAAGATGAGTTTGCGATATTTTTCCTTAGAGCCAAGAAGTTTCGCTGGCAGATACCGCCCCTCTGCCCAATAAAGTTCAACGGTGGTGTCGTCCTTTGTAATGTATATTTTCCAATCGCGTATTGCCGGATCGAAGATATTTTCGATCTTGATGCCTGGATAAGCAGCGCGAAGGACACTCAGCTCTTGGTCTATTCTTGAAGGGCTTTCGGTTAGGATTCGAGGCGCTGGACCTGATCTGGGCGCTAGCAAGTATATAATAATAAATGCAAGGCCTACTGCAAATCCTAAAGCGATCTTAACTAGACGGTTCGAATTAGGACTAAAATTTTGCGCCTCTTCTTCCTTATCTTTTTCCTGGTCATTATCAAGCATCGTGCTATAAAGATAGCGCATTTGGCTTGCGCCATGTCAAGGGAGCAAATTTTTCCAATGTCGAATATTTTTGATACGAGATAGTGCTTTCTAACCCAGGCACCTCCAGTCTACGTAGTCCACTATTTCACCCGCCCCGTGCAAGCCACCTTTACCTCCTTTGTGCCTTGTGTAAGCCTTAAGCTATTTCACCCTCACCCAGCGCAACACCTCTTTGAGCTTGGGCCTTTTGCCCGTCATGAGTATGCCAACCCGGAAAACTCTTCCCGCGAATATCATCATGCCCGCGACAGAGGCAACAAGGATGCCAATACAGAGCATCAGATGCCATGCCGGAGGCGATGAAACAAGGATTCTGGAAAGCATC